>DASYPF010000271.1:0-8000 GCA_036006905.1 Acidobacteriota bacterium | reverse complement strand
GAGGGTCCGCTTGCTTACGCGCGCGGCTCAGCAAACTAGACCCCTACCCGCAATCCGCAATCCACAGTCGACATATTCCGCATTCCGAATTCCACATTCCGCATTAGGAACAATCCGCAATTCAGACACTCCCTTTCTTTCTCTGATCGGCGATGTATTCGCCCGTACGCATGGCAAGCGCCAGGATGGTCCAGGTACAGTTCTTGTCCGCGTTGGACACGAAGGGCCCGCCATCTGCGACAAACAGATTCTTTACATCATGCGCTTGGCAGTATTGGTTCAGCACTGAAGTCTTCGGGTCGACCCCCATCCGGGTTGTACCTATTTCGTGAATGATCCACCCGCCCGGTTCCAGACCATATCCCTGCTCACGGGTCGGCATCGGGCTGGTGGGAGTTCCGCCCAATTCATGAATGATCGTGCGGAAAGTTTCCTGCATGTGCTTGGCCTGGTTGTATTCGTAATCGGAAAACTGAAAATGAAAACGGAGCACCGGGATCCCCCACTTATCGACGACGTTGGGATCTATTTCGCAATAGGTGTCACTGTTGGCGACCATCTCACCCCGGCCGGCAAAGCTGATGGTCGCGCCATAGTATTTTCGATAATCGTCCTTGAGTGCCTTGCCGTATCCGCCGCCGTTGAGCCGATGGATGCCTCCCATGATTCCGTATTTGGGCATGTCGCGGCCGCCGCCAAACTCGATGTGGTAGCCGCGGGGGAAATCGAGCTTTTTGTTGTCCAGCCACCAGGGCATATAAAGGTGCAGCCCGCCCACGCCGTCTTCGTTATGCGGAAAGCTGTTCATCATTTTGGGGAAGTGACCGCTGACGCTCAAGCCGGTGGAGTCAGTGAGGTATTTGCCGACCACGCCGCTCGAGTTGGCCAGACCGTTGGGAAAGAGCGCCGACTTTGAATTTAACAAGAGCCGCGCCGATTCACAGGCGCTGGCTGCAAGCACGATGATCCTGGCGCGGACCTGATACTCGCGCCGGTCTTTGGTGTTTACGTAGGAAACGCCCATCGCCAGGCCGTTCTTGTCTAGGGTCACCTCGCGGGCCATAGCCCCCGTGATGATCTTCAGTTTGCCGGTCTTAAGCGCCGGCGGAATCAGCACCGAGGGTGAAGAGAAATTGGAATGTGTCTGGCAGCTCCGCCCACACTGGCCGCAATAGTGGCAGGCAGGGCGATCTCCCAGCGGCTTGGTCAGAATCGAAAGACGCGAAGGGATGCAAGTAATTCCTAGCTTGTCGCAGGCCTGTTTGACCCAAAGTTCATAGCAGCGTGGTTTGGGCGGTGGCTGAAAAACCCCGTCGGGTTCATTGGGAAGACCCTCTTTTGAACCGAAGATGCCGACCAGCACATCCAACTTGTCATAGTAGGGCTTCAGATCTTCGTAACCGATGGGCCAGTCATCGCCCAGACCATCGATGCTGCGCCGCTTGAAATCATAAGGGCCGAAGCGTAAAGAGATGCGGCCCCAATGATTAGTGCGGCCGCCCAACATCCGGGCCCGATACCAATAAAACTGCGTACCGGGAGCGGTGGTGTAAGGTTCACCCTCCAGCGTCCACCCTCCGTAACCCGCATCAAATTCGCCGAATCCCCGTGTGGGAGTAGCCGCTCCGCGCCGTGGAGAATCATATGACCAGGCAAACATTTTGCTGTCCTTTTCCGAATCAAACCAAGGACCTGCCTCCAGCATCACGCAATCGGCGCCGGCTTCGCTCAGAACTTTTCCGACCATCCCGCCGCCCGCTCCAGAGCCAACAATGCAGACGTCATAGACCTTAGGAGTTTGAATTATTTGCATAGCTGTTAGCCCTTGAGTTAGCAGTCAACGGTCATCAGTCATCGGTCATCGGTCATCGGCCATCAGTCAACGGTCATCGGTCAACATCGGTGAAGACCCCACGACATCGTTGACTCTTTGAGCTCACGACATCGTTGACACTTTTTTGAATATTAGCAAATACCGCAAATGGCTTTAAAACGACGATCCGCTGTTGGGCCATGTCAAAAACTGATGACCGATGACCGATAATGACCGATGACTGATCACTGATGACCGATGACTGATGACTGATGACTGATGACCGTTCTTCTGTCTAGATTCGTCCCCTTTTGTACTCTTCGATCAAATGGTCACACGCGCGAGCCGCCAGCGCCATGATGGTAATGGTCGGATTCTGGCAGGCGGAGGATGGATAACAAGATCCATCCATGACAAACAGATTGCTGACATCGTGTGCCTGCTGCCATCGATTCAAGGCCGATGTCTTCGGATCATTCCCCATCCGCGCTGTACCGACTTCATGGATCGCGAGGCCGGGGGTGGAAATCTCGGCATTCGAATGGACGTTTTCACAGCCGGCGGCCTCCAGCATCTCCGCCGCTGTCTGCGCCATATCCTGGACCATCTTTTTCTCGTTGTCACCGTAAGCCATATTGATATGCAGAACCGGGATTCCCCAGACATCCACGTGCTCTTTGTCCAGCTCGCAATAATTCTCGTGCCGTCCCAGACACTCTCCAAATCCTCCCAGGCTGATGAACCAGGGATGGTTTTCTTTGACCGCCTTCTTGAAGGAAGCGCCAAAACCCGGAACGCCGTAAGCATGACCCCACTTGCTTTCGTGGGCTGAACCCTGAAAGCCATAGCCGCGGATGAATTTGTCATATTTGGTATCGATGTTCCGGAAGCGAACGACATAAATTCCGTTGGGCCGATTACCACGCGGGTCGGTAACGTTCTTCAACATCGGCAGCGTACCTGAGGCGCCGCCTCCCATGACGTGGTCCATCAAATAGTGTCCCAGCACGCCGCTGGAATTGGCGATTCCGTTCGGCCATCGGGAAGGCTTCGAATTGAGCATGATCCGGGTCGACTCCAGCGTCGAGGCGCACAGCACCACCATCTTGCCGAAGACCTCCCGATGATTCCGCGTGACGCGGTCGACGTAATAAACACCTTTGCACTTGCCTTTGTCGTCAACCAGGATATGACTGACCACTGCGTTAGAAACCAGCGTGAGACGGCCGGTTGCCTCGGCGGCGGGAAGGGTGCTGGCCGGGCTGCTGTAATAGGAGCCGGTGGTACAGCCGCGCGAGCAAGGCCCGCAGTAATGACACTTGGGGCGGCCGTTGAGATCCTGGGTTAAAATCGCCACGCGCCCGATGGTTACCGTCCGCCCAAACTGTTCTTTGACTTTGTTGCGCAGCAGCACTTCTCCGCAGGAAAGATGCATCGGTGGAAGGAACTGCCCATCCGGCAATTGGGCAAGATTTTCCTTCTGCCCGCTCACACCGACGAAGCGTTCTACGCGATCGTAATAAGGCGCGAGATCCTGGTAGCTGATGGGCCAGTCCACACCAAACCCATCGCGAGATGCCGCCTTCATGTCGTAATCGCTCAAGCGATAGGTCTGGCGCGCCCACAGAATCGATTTGCCTCCGACGTGCCGGCCACGAATCCAGGTGAATAACTTATCTTTCGGCGTAGTGTAAGGATTTTCCAGATCGTCAATGAAAAGGTGATGCGTGTATTCGTCGCACTGGTAACACTGTTTTTGGATCGGTTGACGCTCCTGAGACGCGCGATCTCCGTAGCGGCTGCCGCGCAACGGCATGTCATAAGGGAGTTTGTGCTCTGTGTAGTCTTCCGAAGGGTCCAGTTTGCGCCCGGCCTCTAGCACCGCAACGCGCATTCCCGCTTCGGTCAGTTGTTTGGCCACCCATCCTCCCGAAGCGCCCGAACCCACTATGATGGCATCGTAGACTTCTTGTGGCATTGATTTAGGTTCCTCAGTTTTTAGGTATCAGCTATCAGCCATCAGTTATCAGCAGTCAGCAATCAGCTATCAGCCATCAGTTATCAGTTATCAGCTGTTACTCGTCTCCAGTCATTCAGTTAACAAGTCATCTGGTTCAGCACTCGTCAGATCGTTGGCGAAGTGCTGAAGGCTGATAGCTGATAGCTGATAGCTGATCGCTGATCGCTAGCTGACAGCTATCCTTTCAAACTTTATGTTCCGGATGCGTGCAACCGGGATAGTCATCAAAAAAGAGGTTGCCGTCGTCACCCAGCTCTTCTTTCATTCCTACTTCGGAAGTGTAGTAACCAGTGATTGTCATTGATTTGATCACGCCGAAGAATTCCACGCCGATCTGGTCGCTTAAAGATTTGTTCTTGCGGGAACTGAGGATCGTCAAGAGCGCCGTCTGCTGCTCTAGGGTTGCCTTGGTAAATTCCGCGCCAAAAAGTTCATTGCTGCGCGCGTCAATCCACTGCAAGCCGCGCACGAAGTTCTTCTGCTCAGTCGTTTCGGCATCGTCCAAAACGGTATCGATGAATTCATTTACCTTGGCGGCCCTGGCGCCTGGCGTGTCTGTTTGCGGAATAATCAATTCGCTGAGCACAATGACGGTCTCGTTCTGGTGCGGATTGAGAAATTTCGGTTTCCATGCTTCTTCGGCAGCCGGCGCCGCCTGGTGAGCATGTTTGGAGGCATGTGCCAGGGCCAGATCATTCAGCTTTTGAACCCACAAAGGAGCGGATGCAACTCCGATACCTCCCATTGCAAGTTTGCGCAGAGCTTGGCGGCGGTTCAGACCATGTCGGCTCATTTTTGTCTTCTCTCGCCAGAATTTAGTGGCAGTCTTAATTCTATCGCGTAAAGATCGCGAAATGAAATCCAAGTCTTGAGGAACCCGCGATAAAGATCAGCCACGTCCCCCGTACCCGGGCGATTACACCATCCCAAGTGCCTGAGCATTTTTCATGATCCGCTGATCGTAACTGAGCATTTGCAGATCGTCGAACGCGCCGGTAAAGAGGAGCGCCGTGGAAATATGAATCGCATCCAGAGTGCGAAGAGGCTCAATCGGGAAAGCCCTTCCAGCCCGCTGGCGGACTTCTTCGGTGACCTCCATGAGCGCCCATCCGCCGCGCGCTTTGGCCAGCATTCCTTTCAAACCCTGGCTGTCGGCTGCAGTTAACAGTTTTTGTTTCTCAGCGCGGATCAGCGCCCGCTCTGTTTCCAGCAAAGTCAATACGGAAGTCACTACATTGTCAGCACGATTGATCCGCATGATTGTTGCCTTTGAATGCGGTTCGCCCAACAACCAAGTAAGCACGGCGGAAGTCTCCAAGTATACTGTGCTCATTTGGATTCCTCCTTTCGATCTTCGTCAAGCAATGCCAGGGCGGTCCCCTCGCGCGTTTGAACTGATGACGGTGAGAGCTTCTTTTTAGCTGATGCAGGCGGGATTACCTCGCCCCGGCTGATCCACTCAACCCACACCGGATTGGCGATTTGCATCAACCCCCTGCGCAGAAGAGGTTCTCGCAGCTCTGCAACAATGACATCACGGTCGCAGACATAGATCGTGGTGCCGAGCTGCACTTCCCGCAAATAGGCGCTCAAGTTATTTTTAAGCTGTTTGATGCCGACCGTTTTCAGCTTCTCCACGCTCTGCAATTGTAGCTACTAGAAGCTACTGAGTCAATCCGCCGGTCCAAGGTGAGATGCTTCCCGACCGATCCTCCCGCCTTGCTGACTCGAGTTCGATCCATTATGATCTACCGGCATGGAAACCAAAGCGAACCGACCAGTAACTCTTTTTACCGGCCAGTGGGCCGACCTCACGTTTGACACTATTTGCAGCAAAGCCAAACAATTCGGCTATGACGGCGTCGAGCTCGCCTGTTGGGGCGACCACTTCGAAGTCAGCAAGGCTCTGAAGGACGATTCTTACTGCCAGGGCCGCTGGGACATCTTGAACAAGCATGGTCTGAAATGTCTTGCCATCAGCAACCACCTGGTCGGCCAGGCCGTATGCGACAACATCGATAGCCGCCATAAAGCAATCCTGCCGCCGCATGTCTGGGGAAACGGAGATCCGGAAGGGGTCCGCAAGCGAGCCGCCGAAGATATGATCAATGCCGCTAAAGCGGCAGCCAGGCTCGGCGTCAAAGTCGTCAACGGTTTTACCGGAAGCGGCATCTGGCATCTTGTTTATTCATTTCCACCGGTCGATCCCGCCACAATTGACGAAGGTTACAAAGATTTTGCGCGCCGCTGGACTCCTATTCTGGATGCGTTTCAAAAAGAAGGCGTATCCTTTGCGCTGGAAGTTCATCCCACCGAAATCGCCTTCGACATCTCAAGTGCGCAACGAGCAGTGGACGCCGTCAATGGCCACAAGGCGTTCGGGTTTAATTTCGATCCCAGCCACTTCGGTTATCAGGGCGTCGATTATGTTGAATTTATTCGGACTTTCCGCGGCCGAATCTTCCACGTGCACATGAAGGACGTCTACTGGTCACCGACGGCTTGCCGCTCGGGAGTGTTCGGCGGCCATCTTCCATTCAACCATCGGGATCGCTTCTGGGATTTCCGATCGCTGGGACGCGGCAGCGTCCGATTTGAGGAAGTGATTCGCGCGCTCAACGAAGCGGGCTACAAAGGCCCACTGTCCGTCGAATGGGAAGATGGCGGCATGGACCGTGAAGCCGGCGCCGCCGAGGCGTGCGCGTTTGTGCGGCGGCTCGATTTTAAGCCCTCAACGGCGGCGTTCGATACGGCCTTTGCCCGGAAATGAAGCTTCTACTCAAGTCGCAAGTCGCAGGTCGAAGGTCACAGGTCCGGCCCTGCATTGTCGCAGCGCTCCAAAACAGTCCTACTTAGTTGGAAAAACTAAATTCTGAAGACCTGACCCCGATGGCTTGCATGCCAGCGCCCGCCGCGCGGGTGCTTGACAAAGTAACTACCGGTAGTTACTATCGTTTTTCCCATAAAGGCCGTTGGCGTAAAAGTCCTGAAAGCGAAACTCAGCGAATACCTGCGTCTTGTAAAAGCCGGTGAAATTGTTCTCGTAACCGAGCGAGACGAGATCGTGGCCGAGTTACACCCAGCTCATCGCCAGAATACAGCACCAGCAACTCTAGAGGAGAGCCTTCAGCTTCTCGCCGAAAAGGGCCAAGTCACCTTGCGGAGCGAGAATATCAAAGGATGGTCTGGACCCAAAGCGAAGGTTAGGATAAAAAAATTCTCCACTCAATTACTCTTAGACTCCCTTCGTGAGGAATCTCCCTGATTTCAGTGTTTCTGGAAACACTTGAAAATTGGGGAAAAGCCGAGAGTGGCTCTAGCCTGAACAGCGGGACGAGTCGCTTCAGTCTGACCCGACATGCCACCGTCAATTAGCCCGGTCCACGAGTACGTGATACGACTTGAACGACATCGCGCATCACGACTGACAGACCTAGCCATTTCTCGGAGCTCAACTGCGAAAGAGCCTGCATGACTCGCAGGTGGATCTTTTTCCTGTTCGGTTGTCTCAGGCGCACGATCAGAAGCCCGCAATGATCCTCATCACGGTGTCGGATGAAATATTTATCGGTCGTTATCACCAATCTTTGCTCTCGTTGTGCCAGCTTCCTAAGAGACGCATCCAACATCCCCTTGCCTTTAGTCGCGCGAACATCGTGCACGTCATGGCCCATCTTTCGGAGTGCTTCAACTGTCATTAGCGGGATATTTTCGTCTACGAGGACTTTCATCCCGAAGAGATTAGCGTTCGATCGGAGAAACTTGCTCCTCGGCAAGTGAAGCAGCGTAATCGAGGCAGGCTAGAATATCGTCGCGGGTAAGGCTCGGGTACTCCCTAAGTAGATCTTCTATCATGTCCCCGTTGGCTAGCATCCCCAAGATCTGGTGGACAGGAATTCGAGTTCCCCTGACGCACGCCTGTCCGTGACAGATTTCGGGGTCGATTGAGATTCGCTCGTGCATTGCGGAGTCCTCTTTTCTGCAATCTTAGCACGTGCGCGAGAGACGAAGAAGTTTCATTTAAGATTGCGGATTGCGGATTGAGGACTGCGGATGAGGATAGCGGATCGTGGATAAGGATTGTGGATTGAGGATCTTTTCGACGAATGTCGGATTGTGAGGGGACTGTACTCCCGCAGATTCAGGTTTCATTTCGTTCACGAACCA
>DASYPF010000270.1:0-3784 GCA_036006905.1 Acidobacteriota bacterium | reverse complement strand
GGAAAACAGTTGTTATGGATCGGACGGATTTTCTTGAGCGGTTGATTGCGGTGCTGAATCAGCGCGCTATTCGATTCTGTGTGGTAGATGGGCAGGCAGTTAATGCATATGCTGAACCGGTCGTCAGTCTCGATCTGGACTTAGCTGTGGCTGTCGAGCAAATGGGACAGCTTAAGAGCGAATTAGGGAAGGAGTTTAACCTGCAATCGTTCGAACATAGCCTGAACGTTTCAGCCCTGGAGTCAGACTTGAGAGTGCAGATTCAAACGGATCCTCGCTACAGCGCATTTGTAGATCGGGCCGAGGAGCGAACGATTTTGGGGCTAAGGCTTCCCGTCGCGCGTATCGAAGACGTATTACAGGGCAAAGTTTGGGCGGTGCAGGATCGTACGCGGCGTTCCAGCAAGCGGCAGAAGGATCTGGCTGATATTTCCCGCCTCCTTGAAGCCCATCCAGCCTTACGCAAACTTGTTCCCGAAGAAATACTCTCCAGGCTGTTTTAGCGCTTTCTGGTTTGTTTTCACTTCAATCCGCTGTTTCGGAGGTCTGCAAAGAGAGTCTTGAAGCAGACGACCGCTTCCAGCGTCCTCGCCTCGGAACTTTCGCCGAAATAGGCCTTCGCGAACGCCCCCATGCCGCCCCATGTGGTTTGCAGCACGCCGAGCATGCGCGAGCCGATGGCGGCAGGTGCGTTTTTACGGGCATGGCGAATCAGCTCCAATTGCGCCAGTGCCACTCCGGGCCGCCGCCACGGCGAGGCAACAACCGAGAAACCCTCAACGGCGAAGTAGGAAGCCGTGGGCGGTGCTGTTTCGTAATGCCAATCGCAGATGACGATGTCTTTTGGAATCTGGCGAAGGGCCGCCGCCGTGCCGCTGGTATCTGCTTCCCATTTGCCCAAGCCGGTGGCGTCGCCGTTCAGAAGACGGTCCCCCCACATCCACATTGCGCGTCCCGATTGCGCCAGGTGATCGTGCAGCGCCCGGACTTCCTGCGCAAACAATTCTGCCTTGTTCCGGCCTTTGCACTTGGGGCAGTCGTCTTCCCCGAGCAGAAACACTTCATCCATCCCCACATGAAAAGCATCGGTCTCGCACACTTCGGCCAGCTCGTCGATAATGTCGAAGATGACTGCGTGCACTTCCGGATGTAGAGGGCAATAACTTCTGCAGTAGATACCCTGATTGTCCGGATACTTGTCGCGCGTCTCGTCGAACTCCGGATGGGACCTGAGCAGGCCGTGTGTCGTTTTTGCCCACGATTGGTGCCCGAGGAGGTTGATCTCCGGGATCAGCCGGACGCCGGCCGCGCGGCACGCTTCCACGATCGCCTTGACGTCCTCTCGCGACAGAGCGCCCTGGTCGACAACTTCCGGGCGCCTGGTGAACTGGTAACGATACCCGAATTCGAGCACCAGGAGGTTGACGCCTTCCTTGGGAAGCGCCTCTCGAATGAACTTGAGAGCATCGGCCATTTCGGCTGGTCTGGGCGCCGACAGGTGCAGGCCCCGGACCGGAAGCGGCGACGTGTCGCTGCCGAATGTGGGGACGGTGACAAATAACAGCAAAATGGAAAAGAGGAGATGTATTTTCATAGGACCCCCGGTCATCGCGGCATAAGATCTTATGCCAGTCACGACGGGTTTTTGTGGATATGAGCGATATTCACGCAACCGTCGACGTGTGCGTGATCGTCAACGTAGCCGATGCCCGTCGTGTCCTTCGTGTCCTTTGTGGTTAAGCTGCTTTTTGACCACCAAGGACACAAAGGACACAATGGCAAAAACCAACGTGCTTACGGGCAAAATCCAGGTCTTGGTTGCGTTGTTAATCTGTTAGGCCTTGAAGCCTCACGACCGTCTTTCTAGCCAGAGCATTACTGCAAGCCCTGCCGCGACCACGAACGCGATGCCACTCACCCAGACCGGGATGATCACTCCATTCACGATAACCTCCCAACTGAAGATGAAACGCAGCAATTGCATCAGGGCGATGAGTGCCAAAAGGACAACCGCAGTGGCGGTAAACGGCTTCATATTTTTTGTCTCCTTCTACAATTCCCCTCTTCTCGTCTTTTGCGCAATATACCGCGCGCTGCGGACGGCAAGGGCGGCGATGGTGAGCGTTGGATTCTTCTCCGGCGAAGTGGTAAAGCAGCTTCCGTCCACCACGAACAGATTCGGAATCTGATGCGTCTGGCAATAGGAGTTCAACACTGACGTCTTCGGATCTCTTCCCATTCGGCAGGTGCCCACTTCGTGACTGGCAAATCCCGAGACAAGCGTCGGACTGTCAAGCATTAGCGCCATGCCCGCCGCATCGAGGATTTCGCGCAGGTCTTGTATCATGCCGGAAAATAGAGCCCGGTCATTGTCGCAGAACCCGAAGTTCACAATCGGGATGGGAATGCCGAAAGCGTCAAATTTCTTCGGATCGACGGTGACTCGATTTTCTCTTCGTGCCAGAACCTTGCCGAAGCCGCCCAGATGCAGCATGGCGGGCTGCAGGTCCCTGACTCGCTGTTTGAATTTCGTTCCAAAGCCGGGCAGTGCGTGCGCATGATGAGGATACTTCAGGTTTATAAACTGTAGCTGCACTCCAAAACCGCCTTTGTAATCGCCCGGCTTTCTCCCTCGGCGAAAGCGAGGGATATAGGAGTGGTCCGTCGCTCCCGGGCTTTTTTCCAGAGTAGTACCCACTAAATCCTTTAGATAACCAATCACACTTCCGCCGCTATGCCCGTGGAGATAGCGACCCACCAAGTCATTAGAGTTTCCCAATCCGTTGGGAAACTTCTCGCAGGCGGAATTTAAAAGCAGCCGCGCCGACTCGATAGTGGCACAACTGACAACGACCACGCGCGCATAGATTTCTTCTTGCTTCCGAGTGATCCTGTCAATGATTGAGACGGCTGACACTCGTCCCGCTTTATCTATCAGCAGTTGCCGCGCCAAGGCGTTGGTACGCAACGTCAGGTTTCCGGTCTTGAGAGCTTTCGGGATCAGCGAGTTCGCGCTGGTAAATATCGCTCCCACATCACAGACGTCCATGCAGTGACCACAGTAATGGCATGCGGGACGGCCGTCATAGCCATCGATGGAGAGCGCTTTTCTGGTCGGGATCAGCTTTATTCCAAGCTTTTCACATGCTTTGCCGGCGATGACCTCCGCACAGCGCAGTTTGGGAGGTCTTGCCACAAAGTCACCATCCGGCACCTCCTTCAATCCTTCGCGGGTGCCGCATACACCCATGACTTTTTCCACATAGGAATAAAATGGCGCCAGTTCCTGGTAAGAAAGCGGCCAGTCTTCCTCAATGCCGTTGATGGACCTTTCACGGAAATCGTCTTCTGAGAATCGAAGGCAAACGGCATTCCAGTGAACGGTACGGCCACCCAGCGTGCGGATACGGTCGACAGCGATCCTCTCACGCGTCTGGTATTCAATCGATTTCTCGATTTCGTCCGGATACAGCGGCGCCTGGCGGTTGAACTTGTAACCCTGCCGGGGCAACTGGTAGGGCCTGTCATGAATGCGAAGCTCCTCGGGTTCCACTTTCCGCCCTGCTTCAAGGAGAATCGTCTTTGCACCCGCCTCTGAAAGTTCTTTGGCCATGAAGCCGCCGGCAGCTCCAGAGCCGATGACGCAGACGTCGTAGATGTGCTTCTTTGGGATGTACATTTTGTCCGTTGTCAGTGGTCCGTTGTCCGTTGTCCGCGGTTCGTTGTCCGTGGTCCGCTGTCAGTTGTCCGTGGTCCGTTGTCAGTTGTCCGTTGTCGAGCAAAC
>DASYPF010000269.1:0-5757 GCA_036006905.1 Acidobacteriota bacterium | reverse complement strand
AGTAATAGGAAACATTGTATTGCTTCTTGAGCGTGTTCAGAATCTGCTGGAATGCTTCGGTGATTTCCCGCATGCTGGTTTTGGGGTTGAAGAATTGGCCTCCCGTTTCCCTGGATAGTTCCTTTAACGCGCCGAAGTCCTCCGGAAATTCGGGCGACTTGACGCCAATGCCAAAAATAATCACGTCATTTTTCTGAGCCGTGTCGATCGATTGCTTGCGTGTTGTCCTGCTTGCCGTATCGGCTCCATCGCTCAGAATAATGATCACCTTGCGGCCCGCTTCCGCCTTCAACACGTCTCCCGCAGCGATGTAGACGGCATCGTAAAGCATAGTGCTGCCACCCGCCCGGAGCGCATGCAACGCCGTATCCAGCCGATTCAAATCATCGGTGAAGTCCTGCACCAGCGCCACTTCACTGTCAAACTGAATGATGGCTGCAAGATCTTTTTTGGGACGCAGGATGTTTCGGAAAAAATCACTGGAAATGATTTGCTCCAAACCCAGTTTGTCCTTCACGCTTCCACTTGTGTCCACCAGCAGCACAATGGTCAGCGATTGTGCCGCTTCGCCCGCAGTTCCTTCGCTGCGGAAGAACTCTATGTTCTGTTTTACGCCATCCTCGAAAATTTCTACGTCGTTTTTGTTCAATGCTTCAACGTGTTTTCCCTTCTTATCAAAAGCGCTGAAGAGTAAGTTGACCAGATTTACCTGTGCTCGAATTACCGTGGGAGCCTGCACTTGCGGAGTTTGCGGGGTCTGCTGGCTTTGCCGGCCGAGTCCCGCAGGTACGCCGGCCAGCGCCAACATCGCGATTACCAGGAGAGTTAGGCTATTTCTCATCGCAAATCTCTAGTAGAGGCACCCTAATGGTCTTTCAATAATTAAGATGGACTAAGAGAACTGAACCACGGGGGACACTTGGAACACGGGGATTAGAAAGGCCCGATTAAATTGTCACCAGACGTTGTTAGATAGACGGAAATTATCTCCCCGTGTTCCCAGTGTTCCCCGTGGTTTAGTTCTCTTCTCATGGAGTCATTCTGAGCAGATCCCACTTCAATTTAGTTGAAAAACCATGAGCGCGTCTCCACAATAGGGGCGCACGGCCGTGCGCCCCTACTATTAAAGCACATCCCATTTTCTAACTTAGTCGCCCTATGGCCCCGCGGTCAACCCTGAACTTGCGCCCTTATTTTGCTTTGGGTTTAGCGCGCCATTGAGTAAGGTACCGGCGATGAAGAAAAAAGTCCGGATCTATTCTGATGGCGCCTGCTCGGGAAATCCGGGCCCGGGCGGCTGGGCTGCAATCTTGTTTTACGGGCCACACAAAAAAGATATTTCTGGCGGTGAAAATCTGACCACCAATAACCGCATGGAACTGACGGCTGCCATTCGCGGGCTGCAGCAGTTGAAAGAGAGTTGCATAGTGGATTTTCACACAGATTCCGAATACCTCAGGCGCGGCATCACCGAGTGGCTGCCCACCTGGAAAAGGAACAACTGGAGACGCGCGGACAAGGAGCCCGTGAAGAACCGCGATTTATGGGAGGCCCTAGACGGTGAAGCCTCGCGCCATCAGTTGCGCTGGCATTGGGTGCGCGGGCACAGTGGCGACAAGTGGAACGAACGCTGCGACGAGCTGGCATTGGCGGAGATTGAGCGAATCAGGAGGCAGGAGGCGGAAGGCAGAAAGCGGAAGGCAGAAAGCGGAAGGCAGTAGGCAGCAAAAGCGTCATTGGTCATTCGTCATTCGTCACTAGACTTTTTTAGGACTTCGAAACACTCATTTACTGACAAATGTCGTACAGACCGAATGACGAATGACCGATGACACCAATGACCAATGACGCTTTTCCTGCCTACTGCCTATTGCCTTCCCGGGCCCTTCCACCCGGTCGTAAGCAGGCTCACCAAATTCGCGCGTCAGTTCCCGGTAGATCTCTCCAGGCACATCGACCAGCATCGGTAGTTCTACGGGCTTGCCTGCCAAGGGGCTCACTTTCATCTGCGTTCGGTCAATATTCGAAGTGTCACACTATTAACGATACAGGGTAAATACCGACCGGTGCTGATATTTCTCATTGGCTTCTGCTGTCCCGCCAGAGTCAAAGCCCGGAGCGTTAGCGACGGGTCCCGCCCCAGTAACAACGTCTCTCAGAGGAAGGTTTCGATCGCCGACTTACTCTGGCGGGACCCGTCGCTTACGCTCCCGGCTCTGACGTCTTCGCACTGCCCGCCGTCGCCACGCTCGCTGACGCTCGGATTTCGGTTCACCGCGTCCATGCAAGCCAGCGGGTGGAAAGACTCTTTGCCCATGGCTTCAGGCGTGTGCGGTTGTAGGCGTCGGCCGCCCGCTTGATTGCTTCGGCCTGCGTGGGGTAGGGATGAATGACAGTGCTGATCGTCGTCAATCCAACGCCCGCTACCATGGCCAAAGATATTTCGCTGATCATCTCGCCTGCATGGCGCGCCACGATGGTCGCGCCGATGATTTTGTCGCTCCCCTCCCGGATATGAATCTTTACAAATCCGTCCCCCTCGCCGTCGGTGATGGCTCTGTCGACATCGCCTAAGGGAATGGTGAAAGTCTTCACATCAATTCGTTTTTGGCGCGCCTCGGTTACGTACATCCCCACGTGGGCTATCTCCGGGTCGGTATAGGTACACCACGGAACGGTAAGCGCGCTCACTCTTTTGCGGCCCAGAAATAGCGCGTTCTGCACGACAATGCGGGCCGCCGCCTCAGCCATGTGAGTAAATTTGTGTTGCAGACAGACGTCGCCGGCTGCGTAGATCCGAGTGTTGCTTGTCTGAAGGAAATCGTTCACCCAAACTCCTTTCTCCGTGTCATACCTGACCCGGGCAGCCTCCAGATTCAACCCTTCAACATTGGGCGCGCGCCCCACTCCCACCACAATCTCATCCACAGCGATGGTCTGCTTGTTTCCATCGCTTACCACTGCCACCAGCTTTTCTTTTCCTGAAACGCTGATTTGTTCGACGCCGGAATTCAGGCGAATATCAATTCCGTCGCGCTCCAGCACTCTACCGAGGATCTGGGCGGCGTCTCGTTCCTCAAGGGGTAAAAACTGTGGGTGCTTTTGTACGAAAGTCACGCGACAGCCGAGACGGCAGAATGCCTGTGCCAGTTCGCATCCCAGCGGGCCTCCGCCGATGACAGCCAGGCGCTCCGGTCGCTTTGTCAAATTGAAAACCGTTTCGTTCGTCAGATATCCTGCTTCCGCCAAGCCTGGAATGGGGGGTACCATGGGCCGTGCTCCTGTGGCGATAACTGCTTTTCGAAAGCAAAGCCTCTTCCCCGCTACTTCCATGCTGTCGGGCCCGACAAAGCGCGCCTCGCCCAGAAATACGTCCGCTCCCAGTTGTTGAAACCGTTTGGCCGAATCATGATGGCTGATGTGGGCTCGCAGCCGCCGCATCCGCTCCATGACAGAAGCGAAATCTATTTGAACCGGTTCGTATGGCACATGGACGCCGAAGGCCTCTGCCTCTCGAATATCCTGCGCCACCCGAGAAGAACGAATGATCGTTTTTGAAGGGACGCAGCCGGTATTGAGGCAATCTCCACCCATCAGATGCCGTTCAATCAGCGCCACTTTGCCACCCAGGCCTGCAACGCCTGCGGCCGTGACCAGGCCGGCGGTTCCCGCGCCGATGATTACCATGTTGTAACGATCGGCCGGCTCAGGATTCTGCCAGTCCGGTGGGCGGACTTGTGATACAAGCTCGGTGTTGAATTGATCCCTTGGGAGTGGCTCTGCTGTAGAGTGCATACAAACCTCTCAAACTCTATCTTCTATAACCATCCTCCCCGGAATCCCGCCCGGCGCAGACCCGTCGCCAAATAGTGACAGCGCCGCATCAACTGCCAGAAAAATCCGGTTCGGTAGTTTTCGATCATCAGAACGATCGGGCCCTGATCCAGTCCGTAATACGCGTTTGAAATCCATCCCGTCCTGCCTGTCTCCCCTTGAGATTCATTTGCGAAGGTTGGATTGAAGCTGCACAGGTATCCATACTCGCTGAGCAGCTCGTGGTGAATGTTGTTTATATAATTAATAGCCGGCAGCACGATCTCGGGAGCGAAGGGAAGTGAAGCTACGGCGGCCCAAGGAGCAATGGTTCCATCATCCGGCCCATAGGGAATGCCGCGGGCCTCGTAACTATAGAACCGTCGTTGCATGCCATGGATGCGGCGTGTCGCCGGTCCCGGACCGGCTCCCGCGGTCAATCCCCAGCAATGTTCGCCGTAACCTTCAAATTCCAGGGGATTGCGGATAGCGTACTGCTGCTGTAACAATGTCGCGCGGCGGGTGTTTTCAAAATAGTCGATCCCCTTGGCGCGCATGAATTCATCCTGAATGCCGCGAAAATCTATCCAGACATGTGATAGTTGGTGAATAAACAGAGGGCCGGCAAAAAGAAAATCGCAGCCATAGAGATTTTCCCATTGGTACGTGCAAGTGAATGCGCGGTAGCTTTCTGGCGGCAGTGGGAATGTCGGCGAGCCCAAGCCGAGCGCATACAGCAGAATTGCCTCGTTGTATCCTTCCCATCGGTAATTGAGGAATCCGCTCTCCGGCTTCCATCCATGCGCGACGGTAGCTTTGCCGTTAAGCGCCCATCGCCAATCGACACGCCGGAAAAGCGCATCGGCAAGCGTGCTGATCTCGCGTTCGTCTTCCGAATCGGAAGCGAAGTAAGCAGCGGCGGCAAGTGCTCCCGCTATTAGAAACGTGGTGTCGATGGTGGATAACTCGCATTTCCACGCGCGCCTGCCTGTCTGCATGTCAAGGAAGTGGTAGAAAAAGCCCTTGTAGCCGGTCACGTCTGGCTCGGGTCCTTGCGGGCTGTTCCAGAAAAACCGAAGCGCTGCTAGTGTTCGCTGCGACGCTTCAGCGCGCGCCATAAAGCCGCGCTCAACGCCGACCGTATAAGCAGCAAGCGACAGCCCGACGGCCGCGATGCTCGAAGGCGCGCCGGAATTTGTATTGTCGGGAACCAAGCCGTTGGCAGGGTTGGTTTCATGCATGAAGAAATCGAAGGTGTCTCGTTGCAATTCGTGCAGTATCTCTTCGGTCATGTACCCGGATTTTTCACAAATGTTCACCACGGAGGCACAGAGAACACAAAGATAGCACGGAGAATAGGGCTGAAGCTTGAAGTATGAAGACTGAAACATCGAAGAACAAAATGTAACTCTACCAGTCTTCATACTTCAAGCTTCAGCCCTGCCCTCTGTGCTAACCTCTGTGCTCTTTGTGTCTCTGTGGTGAACATTTGTGAATAATGCGGGTGTATGTCTGAGAGGACGAAAGCTTGTGCGAAAAGGTCCCAGCTCAAATAGCCCGTCACAACAACTTGACTGTCCGCTGTCGCCTCTTTGAGGCTACCATGATTTTTTCCTGTGAAGGTCCATTAGAACGCAATGTCGAAATCGCTCTCAAGTTCGCGGAGCCCGCACTAGCCTGCCCGCACCAACAGATTCAGTTTCAGGCGCGAAACTTCGGCGATCCGTTGGAAGTGCTCGTCGAACGTCGTCAGCTCCGCGCCATGATACAAACTCACCTGTGCAATCAGCAGGTCAATGGAAGGCGAGAAAGAACCTGCGGCAACACAGGCCTGACCCAGCAAGGTAGCTTCTTTCCAGAGCGATGGCGGAGTGGGTAATAGTGGGAATGTGTCAAAAAAGACCTGCAACCGGGAGGCATCAGGCTTGGAAACAGCCCGCATCA
>DASYPF010000268.1:0-3529 GCA_036006905.1 Acidobacteriota bacterium | reverse complement strand
CGTTGGCATTGGTACGACTCTCGATTCTGGCACTAATAATTTTGGACAATCGCAGATCGTAAATCCCGGAGCGCCGTTCTCCGGCAATTCGCAAGGCGCCAACTGCAAACTGGATATCTACGGCGAAGTTGTGGTCGCGGTCGGTTCCTGTCCGCAGGGCCAGGGACATGAGACAACGGCGGCTCAGGTCGTAGCCGATGTATTGAACATTTCGCCAGATCTGATTACAGTGCGCACCGGCTTCGATACCGAGCGCAATGTCCACACCGGATTTTCGGGAACCTATGCCAGCCAATTCGCGGTCTCTGGCCTGTCTGCGGTTCACGGCGCAGCACAGAAACTCAAGGCCGAGATGAAGCGCCTGGCGGCCTTTGTGCTTGAAACCGAGGAAGACGATGTTGAATTCGGCGTGGGCGCGCAGGGCCCCGAACTTCGGGCCAAGAAAACAGGGAAGTCGATCAACTATTGGGGGCTGGCCAACATCGTCAATGTCAACAGTGCCGTACTTCCTGCTGAAATGTATGACATCACACTGAACTGCCGCTACATCTGGCGTGCGCCGTTCAAAGTTCCGGACAAGCAAAGGAAGTATGGCAACTTGACGCTCACGTATGCATCGCAACTACACGTCGCTGTCGTGGAAGTGGACCGCGAAACTTTTATCCCAGCCATTCTCGATTACGTTGCGGTCGACGACTGCGGTACGGTGATCAATCCACCTATTGTTGAGGGACAGGTGTACGGCGCGACTGCGCACGGAATTGGCGCAGCCCTGCTGGAGAACTGCGCTTACGATGCCGTCGGCAACATGCTGACCAGTACTTTCAGCGACTACACGCCGATTACCGCCGTGAACATGCCAAAAATCAAGTACGGCCATATTCAGACTCCCTCGCCACACAGCTACAGCGGCGCCAAAGGTATGGGAGAAGGGGGCGCCGCGCCCATCCATACAATTTCAGCCGCTTTGCAGGATGCGCTGTTCTCAAGTGGCATCATCATTGAGGACTCATTCAATAATGCAGATAGTTTGTTCCGGGCCTTGGTGGAAAAGGAAATTTGCCAGGCTGAGAAATTAGTGAAGGTGGAGCGGCGAGCTTCGTAGCCGGGTGTCCTCAGATGAAACGGGTTTGCATTATCGGTTGCGGCGCTATCGGCAGTTTGTATGCCGCGCATCTGGCGCGGGTGGCTGAAGTATGGGCCCTAGTCAGGCGTGCGGACCATGCTCGTGCCTTGAATCGCGATGGATTGCGCGTTTCCGGCAAACACAACTTTTCCGTATCGCTAAAGGCGACGACCAATCCGAAGGAACTACCGGATTTCGACCTGGGTATCGTCGCCACAAAAGCGACGCAGGTAGAAGAAGCCATTGCCGAAGCGGGGAAACATTTCGATGGGGGTACTGTCATCTCCGCCCAAAATGGCCTGGGCAGCGAAGAGATTATTGCTGAGCATACCCGTGGCCTGGTCATTCGGGGCACGACGTTTATGAGCGGCACGCGTCATAGCGATGTTCATGTGCAGTACGAATTGGACACTGCCACCTGGCTGGGACCTTACGAACCTCGCAACACCCCGATTCCCGTGGTCAGAGAGGCTGCTGAACTAATAATTGCGGGAGGATTAAAAGCGCAAGCTCTTGAAGATGCGCGACCCGCCCAGTGGTCCAAGCTCATTTTTAATTCGTCCGTGAACGGGGTGTCGGCGCTTACCGGTTTGCCGCACTCCCCACATTTCGCGGCCGAGAAGAACTTGTCCGATCTCGGACACGTCCTTCACGAACTGATCGAAGAAGGCAAGAGAGTGGCAGCGGCCGCGGGAATCCGGCTTCATGAAGATCCTTGGGAGATGAACAAAATCGGCGCTATGACCAACCATCCGCCGTCGATGCTGTACGACGTCCGTCACCAACTCCCGACTGAAGTAGATTTTTTAAGTGGCGCGATCGCCCGTGAAGCCCAACGTATAGGCGTGCCCGCTCCGTTGCACACTGCCGTCTATCAGTTGATCAAGGGCAAAGAAGCGGCGTGGAACTTCAAAGATGAGAATCAGCCGGTTGGTGCGCGAGACTAGAATTTAATGAAAAGAAATTATGTCCTGGCCTATTGACCAGACAAAACTCGACCGTGTCCGCGCCCTGATGAAGGATCAGAATCTTAGCGCATTGGTCGTTCGCGCCCCGGATAACGTTCTCTATCTCACCAACTACTGGTGCATGAAAGGATACGATGCGGTCGTCTTCCCGCGCGAGGGAGATCCCACTCTCATTGCTCTCGAACCGCAGCTCGCGGATGCTCAGCGCAACTCATGGACGCGCGATATCCGGCTGTTCAAAGGTTATGACGCGCGCGATCCGCGTCCACCGCAATATCGTGCCCTCGATCTCTCTCTCGAAGTGCTCAAGCAGCGCGGTCTCACGGACAAGATCGCCGTGGAACTCAACATGGGTACTCAGAGTGCTGACCGTATGGTTGGCGAGCCAACCACACCCACTCAGAATTTCTTTGATGCCTTCCGAAAGATTTCTGGCCACGTGGTTGACACTACACCACTGCTTAACGAAGCTCGCTCCCTCAAGACCACACAGGAAATCGAGCGCATGCGTATAGCCAACGAACTTGCGACCCTTGCAATGGAGCACACACGCGAACACATGCGGCCGGGAATGAAAGAAAGTGAGGTGGGCGGCATGTTCGAAGGCTTCGTCCACGGGCTGGGGGTTGGGTATCAGGGAAAAGTTGAAATGGCGCGGGCCTTCACTTTGGTGTGGTCGGGAAAAGGTATTGCGACGTTCACTGCCACCGGCGACCGTCCGATTCAAAAGAACGAGCCGACGCTTTTTGAAATCTGGGTCTGTGCGGATGGCTATTGGACTGATCTGACAAAGAATGTCTGTCCAGGCGAGCTCACGCCCGAATATCACAAGCTGCTCGATCTCTTACTGAAAGTTTTCAGCGAGGGAATCAAGCACGCGCGCGACGGCGCTAGCTTTCCTGACCTCGACCGCCTGATCCGTGCGCGTATTGCCGAAGGTGGTTATCCTGGGCAGCCATCACATCCCATCTGTCACGGTGTGGGAGCGCGAGCGCACGAGCCTCCGTATGCGCACCAGGCGGGTACGGGAACGATTCTCAAAGGCATGGTGCTCGCCATTGAACCCGGTATTTATTGGCCAGGCGGCGGAGGATTGCGATTAGAAGACAATTTTCTGATTTCTGACAAAGGGAACGAAAAACTGTGCGCCTATCCCGACGATTTTCGATTGGCGCGGACGTAATTACTCAAGAGGCCTTATTTTGAAAGCAGCCCGTAAAACAACCATCAGCCGGATTTCTCCACTGGCGGAAAAGATCTTTGCTGAGATCGACGAGCAAGCGCTCGTCTCCACGTGCTGCGACGTCATCAACATTCCCAGCCCGACGGGACATGAAGGCAGGATGGCTGACTACATGCGCTCGCTTTGGGAAAGCATGGGTCTCCAAGTCACGTGGCAGGAAGTCGAAGAAGGACGTGCCAATGTGATCGCCCG
>DASYPF010000267.1:0-4654 GCA_036006905.1 Acidobacteriota bacterium | reverse complement strand
AAAGAATGAGGAATCTTGAACTTATGGATCTTTCCGTCGCTTGGGCTGGCGATGACAAAGGTAAAGCACTTTTTCATTGAATAAATCTCCTCGCCGCGATTACTGCAGGAAAAATATCAAACAGGACCTTCGAAAATTAGTGACCGCCGCCACCTATCGGTCCGAAGGCCCGGAAGGGCCCCTATATTAAAGGGTGCCGCCATCTTAATGGTGCCCCTTAGGGCTGTCAACGCAAAAATTGCGGGTTTTCCCTAGGGGCTGTTACGCATTTGTATATATCCTGTTTCGCGTCCTGGTGAAGCGGGAGGCAGTCGGCAGGGGCAGTCGGCAGGAAAAGCGTCATTTGTCATTCGTCATTGGTCATTGGTCATTGGTAAATTGTCATTAATAAAACCCAGATCAAGAACGCGTGATCGACCAGAGTGACCAACGACGAATGACAAATGACCAACGGCGAATGACAAATGACGAATGACGAATGACAAATGACGCTTTTCCCTGCCGACTGCCTCCTGCCGTCTGCCGACTGTTTTCCAAGGTTACAAAGGAATTATGGATCTTCGAGTCAATTACCTTTGGCACCCGGTGCTGTTGGCGATCGTTTTGTGCGCCATCTGGATACCGCACCGTTTCGTCACTCAGGATGGTCCCTCTCACCTTTACACGGCAGCAGTCTTCAGACAGCTTACGGCACATCCTCATTCCGACGCTTGCTATCAGTTGGTTCAGCCTCCTCCATCAAACTCGCTGGCGACATGGACAGGAGCCTTTCTTATCCCCTGGGTGGGATGCGCGCTGACCGAAAAAATCTGGGCAACGCTCTACGTCGTGGTCTTTGTGGCGGGCGGAGTCTGCCTTGCATCACTAATCGACTCGGGCAATTCTCTGCTCGGAGTTTACGCGCTTCTGCTCAATCCATTTCTTTTTGCCGGATTTTGGAATTTCAACCTGGCCGTGGGCTTCCTTTTTCTGGCATTAGCCTGGACGGTTCGTTGTCTGCATCGCCCTTCCTGGCTGCGTGCGGTTCTTTGGTTGATTCTGGCAGCGAGCCTCTACTTCACCCATCTTCTCGTATTTGCAGTCTTCCTCTCAGTATTTTCATTCCTGCTGGTCGCAAAAGCCAAGCAAGTCACCGAAAGCCATGGGAGAAACTGGCGTTGGTTTTTTTGCCTGATGCTGCTGCTGGTGGCTGCTTTAGCTGCAGCCGGCATCCTGTGGATGAATTTTCACTTGCTGCAGGCAACCAGAGATCAGATTGGCCTTTCCCGAATATTGGACCAGTCGGCAAGAATGTCTTTATCGGAGTTCAATGCCTGGTATCGCTATGGGGAACAAAGCGTAATGCCGTTCGTGCAGATCGCGATACTGGCGATCGTGCTTTGGCGAGCCGTGCGCCGCCAGTTGGCGGTTCGATACGAATTAGTTTTGATTTCACTTTTGTTTTTCGCATTGCTGATGCCGGATCAGATCGGCGTGGCAATGGCAATCAAAGCGCGTCTCTGGTTTCTTGCTGTAGCGTTTTCCGCTCTTTTCCTCCCTTGCCGATGGACGCCCTGGATTGGTTCTGCTTGCTTGCTCCTCCTGAGCTGGCATGTCAGTCACATCGTGCCGATGCAACGTCAATGGAATCACCAAGTCGATCAATTGATCGACTCATCGAGCATACTGGAGCGCAACAAGGTGCAGGCCTCGCTGATCGGCACTTATTGGGGTCGGAGCGCGCTTCGGCCGCGCGTCTTCCCTCTGGTACACGCCGATCTATTGGTGGCGGTTGAGTCCGCGGGCCGATCCATGTCGAGCAATCAGATTCTCTCAGGTGTCTTCCCAGTTCGTTATCTGGGAAAATGCAGTGAAGCGGCACGCAAGATTTCGGATCTGCTAGTGCTGGAGATTGCATCTCCTGATGCGATCATTCAGACGATCACGGACGCGGCGGTTCAATACGTAATAATTGAAAAAACGGGCCGACTGCCCTGGCCAGAGGTGGCGCGCAAATGGCGCGTGATCGCAGAGACTCCAGAATTCATGGTAGTTGAGACGCAAGTTAACGGCCGCAAATAAACGCCCATGAACGCGAATGTTTTTGAAATAGGCTACGGATAAACACAGAGTACACGGCGCGGCCAGGCCACAACCAAATAAAAGCCGAGCACGTTCACGTTCACGTCAACGACCACGACTACGCGGGCGACTTGACGACTCGACCGATCATAGTCGTGGACGTTGACGTGCTCGTGAACGTGCTCGTGGCCGGTTGTTGCGACCAAAAAAATGTTGCTAAGAAAACAAGAAGTTGTCAACTTGTGTCACGGATTTGAATCCGGAGACCCAAGGGGCAGCTTGAAATAACGCCTCGGCAATGCTGGCTGAATCCGTGTATTCTGTGTTCATCTGTGGCCTGGTCGAATAGGCGTTGAAATGTCGCAAGTCTTTCATCGCAGCACAAACACGCTCTCCAAGTTGAGCATCTTTGGAGCGGTATTTATACTGGGAGCGCTTGCCTGGCTGGGTGCTGAACTCAGCCGTTCTTCATATGCTACACAAGCAGGAGTAGCGCGCGAGCAACCGGTTCAATTCAGCCACAAGCATCACGCGGGAGACGACGGGATCGATTGCCGGTACTGTCACACTACAGTCGAGCAGTCGGCTTTTGCCGGTATTCCCTCCACAAAGACTTGCATGAATTGCCACTCCCAAATTTTTGCAAACAGTCCTTATCTGGAACCGATTCGCGAAAGCTGGCAAACCGGCAAGCCGATTCAGTGGACCAGAGTCCATGACCTGCCTGATTTTGTTTATTTCAATCACAGCATTCATGTGAGTAAAGGAGTGGGTTGCGCCACCTGCCATGGCCGTGTCGATTTGATGCCGCTGACCTGGCAAGCTGCGTCTTTACAAATGGAATGGTGCCTGAACTGCCACCGCCACCCGGAGCGTTTTGTCAGGCCTCGCGATCAGGTATTCAACATGGTGTGGGAACCGCCTCCCAATCAGATTGAAGAAGGCCGCCGGCTGATGAAGGACTACAAGATCCTAGACGCTGCACATCTGACAAGTTGCGAGACGTGCCATCGATGAAAGGACGAATCGATGTCTGCAAGAAATATCGAACTTGACCTAGCTTCGATCCGCGAGCGATTGACTGCTTCTCGAGGAAAAGAGTATTGGCGCAGTCTGGAGGAGCTGGCCGAGGCGGAAGGATTTCAGGAATTCCTGCACCGGGAATTCCCACGGCAAGCGTCGGAATGGAACGATCCGGTTGGCCGCAGGAAATTCCTGAAACTGATGGGCGCGTCACTTGGCCTCGCGGGCCTGAGCGCGTGTTCGCGCCAGCCACCTGAACATATTGTCCCCTACGTTAGGCAGCCTGAGGATTTGACGCTGGGAAAGTCGCTCTTTTTCGCCACCGCCATGCCGCTGGGAGGTTTTGCTACGGGTCTGCTCGTGGAGAGTCACGAAGGGCGGCCGACCAAGATCGAAGGGAATCCAGAACATCCTGCCAGTCTCGGCGCGACCGATCCATTCGCCCAGGCTTCTGTGCTGACTCTCTATGATCCGGATCGCGCGCAGACGGTTACCAACATCGGCGACATTCACTCGTGGTCGTCATTTCTGGGAGCAATCCGCGCGCCGCTTGCGGCGCAGCGCGCGTTGAAGGGGGCGGGGCTGCGGATCCTTACCGAGACGGTGACTTCACCGACGCTGTCTGATCAGTTGCGCGCGCTGCTGGCGGACGTCCCCGCCGCCAGGTGGCATCAGTATGAGCCGGTCAACCGGGACAGAGTTTTGGCCGGCGCTCGCCTCGCCTTTGGTACGCCTGTCAACACTATTTATCATTTTGATAAGGCCGATGTGATTGTATCGCTGGACGCCGACTTTCTGACTTGCGGACCGGCGACGGTACGCTACACGCGAGACTTTTTCCGAAGACGGCGGCTCGAGGGAAGCAATGCGGCGATGAGTCGCCTTTATGTTGTGGAAAGCACTCCCAGCAATACCGCAGCCAAAGCCGATCATCGGTTCTCGCTCAGCCCCGGCGAGCTGGAAGGCGTTGCTCGCGCTTTGGCGGCCCGTCTGGGAATGCAGACAGCCGGACCGGCTGCCGAAAGCATGAGACAGAGCCCGCATGACAATTGGATAGCCGCCTTGGCCCGCGATTTGCAGGGGCATCGCGGATCGAGCATCGTCATTGCCGGCGACTTTCAACCCCCGATTGTACACGCGCTGTCACACGCGATGAATCAAGCTCTCGGCAATATCGGCAAAACGGTTGTGTACACCGATCCGGTGGAAGCCGATCCGGCGGATCAGCTCGAATCACTGGGCGATTGTGTTCACGATATGAACGCTGGAAAGGTGGATCTGCTGGTGATTGTGGGAGGAAATCCGGTATACACAGCGCCCGCGGATTTCAATTTCGCCGCGGCTATGTCGAAGGTGGGACTGCGAGTCCATTTGAGTCTTTATTACGATGAGACGTCGGAACTTTGTCACTGGCATATTCCGGAAGCGCACTATCTGGAATCCTGGAGTGACGCGCGCGCCTATGACGGCACCGTTTCGATTATCCAGCCGCTGATCGCACCGCTCTATCACGGGAAAACGGCACATGAGCTCCTTGCCGCCTTGACCGATCAGCCCGAGCGTTCCAGTT
>DASYPF010000266.1:0-9749 GCA_036006905.1 Acidobacteriota bacterium | reverse complement strand
AGCCCCCAGTTTTCCTGTCAACCATCTTCCACTCCCAACCGTACCTAGAGTGTCGTAACCAAATGGTATGATTGGGCCATCGAGACAGAGAACCTTCCAGGTTGCCAAAAATGACCGAACAGGAGATGGTTGCGGCCATTTTAAAAGGGGACGAACAGACCTTTGCCCTCTTTTTTGAGAAATTCAAGCACATGGTCCACTCGGTCGCATACAAAGTTGTGTTCGATGAAGCCGACGCAATGGATGTTGTGCAGCTTGTCTTCATGAAACTACATCGTATGCTTCCACAGTGGGACTCAACGCGTTCTTCACTTTCCTCCTGGATCTACCGCGTTACTTTGAACGAATCGATTGATCGCTGGCGTTCCAAGAACCGATACCGGATATTCAGTTTGGAAGAGCTGCGGGAAAACGAAGAAAAGCCCATTCAGTTCCGCGACGATGCTCCCTCCGCTCTGGCGCAACTGAGAGAAAAGGAATTAAAGAAACTGATCCAGAAAGAGTTGAGCCACCTCCCAACGCTGCAGCGGAAAGTTTTCTTGTTACGGCATTTCGAGGGATTGAAGCTCGAAGAGATTTCCAGGGTGCTTGGCATTTCTTTGGGGACAGTGAAAACATCACTGTTTCGAGGAGTGAGGAACCTGCAGCGCAGATTAAGAAAATATCGAGAGCTGACTTCGGATTGGGCAACTGAACATGAAGCGTAACAGTCACCCAAACGAAGAGCAGTGGATCTTATATCACTACACAGAACTGTCTGCCCGTGAGCAGCGGGCGATCGAAGAGCATCTCAAGCAGTGCGCTGAGTGCAAACGCACGCTTATGATATGGAAGAAGTTCAATCGATCCGTCAGTGTCACTGTTCCGGAACCTTCGGCTGCACAGTGGTCCTTCCTCCGTGAGCAAGTATTAGAAGACTTTTGCCGCCGCCGGAATGCCGGCCTTCTGGAGATGCTCGTTGAGAGTTGTGTTGGTGGCGTACGCAAAGTGTGGAATTTTCTGACCGAAGATCCAATGGCCGCGGTGGCTTATGCCGGAGCGGCCACCGCTTATCTTGTGTACTCGCTGTTGAGCATTTCCGAACTGCAGGGCTTTATTCCTGATGCCGATCAGGTCTTGAGCCTGATCCGGCTGGCATTCTGAAGAGGGACTGATGACAACAGAGCAAGTAGCCAGCAAGTTGACGCCAATGATTGGTGAAGGTCTCGTGGCACAGTTCTACCGAGACATCATCGGCGTCCTGATCCGCCCAAAACTACAGCTTGTGTCTATCCGGGAACGAGAGGAAATTTGGGAATCGTTCATTTTGCTTTTCATCCCTTTTTATGTTGCGTTTAACTGGGTCGGAGCGGCTTATTTTGACCACGATCCGTTTCCGCTGTATTCCACTCTGTTGCCGGCTGGCGCTGCGATTGCGCTCATTTTACTGGATGTCGCCACGCTGCATTGGGCAGCGCGACTGCTGAGAGGTGGAGGCACGTATCGGGGGCTGCTTTCCGTCTATGGCTTTGCTAATCTTCCGAAGGTCCTCCTGCCAGGCATAGCTCTCATCTTATTTCTTTTGTTCCCCTCGGCGCTGATCAGCTTTGGCGTCAGCAATAAGGTCCTGGTTTTGGCGGTGGGTATCGCGGCGGCGATAGCCATGACTATTTGGAACTTCGTTCTGAAAGTGCTGGCGCTGCGGGTTGCTTACGGGATGGGCTTGGGCAAATGCATCGGAACGCTTTTCTTGAGCCTTGTATTTTTCGGCATTCTGTTCTTTCCATCGTTGTTCTTGGGGTCGGGATCGATGCACACTTCGCTTGGCAGCCTCCAGCCCTACCTTTTACAACGATACCACCTGTCCGAAATTCCCGAGAAGTTTCACGTCAGCATTCCTTTGGACCGCATAGCGTTCAGGCTGCGGTCTCCCCGGCGATTCGAGCTGGTATCTGTGACCCGGAAGACAGATGGCGACCAGAAGCACGCCAGGGTGCACGCACACCTGGGTAGTCCGGCTCAATTCAGGAATCAGGAACTGGTTCGTATCATCGGGATACCTGGAGATCGCGTCGAAGTTCGGACCGGTCAGGCCTGGCTCGATGGTGCGGCGCTAAAGGAAGAATATATTGTTGAGCCAAATTCGGAATTAAATCTGGAGGCCGCGCAGGTTCCGCCGGGAAGTGTGTTCGTTCTTTCCGACAATCGCCAAGTCGATCCTGCCAAGGTGCCCACCGGCTTGATTTCTATCGACTCGATCTCAGGCAGAGTCGCCGTGGGAAAGTATCCCTTTGGCTGGCTTTTCTTCAAGCCACAGGTTTTTAAATAGGAATCACTCCGTCTCGACAGCAAAAGCGTCACTAGTCACTCGTGATTGGTCATTAGCAGGATGGTGAAAAAGTCGCCACGAAGGCTTGACCCGGCATAGCAGCAACCAAAAGTGTTCGGTGCTGAACTGTGAAGTTTTACATTAGCCCCGCTGGGCGGGGCGCCAAGAATTGTAGCCCAGGGCGTAAAGCCCTGGGTCTACGGAAATACCTTAACAACGGGCAGCCGCGTAGCGGCGACAGAGTTTTCCAGGCCAGAGAGTTTATAGCCTCCGTTTTTCAAACCCTACGCTCGAATGGCTTGGGCATTTTGCCCTGAAATGCAGGACTCTTTCGCCGCTTTGCGGCTCGATACACCGGGTTTAATCTTACAACCCAGGGCTCACGCCCTGGGCTACAATTCTTCGCGCCGCTGCGCGGCTCTGAAATAGCGCCTCAACTTGATTGCTGAGGCAGTCTTCCTCTTTCGCGCCTTTGCGGTGATTTTTGCAGCATCCCGCAAAATGACGAATGACCAATGACTTATGACGAATGACGGCTTTAGCTGCCGCTCTTCGCCTCCTTGCTACAATGAAACTAGAAGCAATGAAGAATCAAGAACGGGTGGAGGATCAGTTATGAAACATAAATGTATTGCATCGACTTTATTCCTTCTGTTGGCGTTGCTGGCTGTTTCGTTGGCGCTGGCCGATACGCTAACGCTTCGGGACGGGCAGAGCTTCAACGGAACTTATCTGGGAGGCACGTCCCGCACTATACGGTTCCGGGCGGAAGGTGTGATTAAGACCTTTCGTAAAGAAGAAGTCCGCGACATTTCCTTTTTGGAAAATGCCGTGACAACCTCGTCGTCGACTTCCCCTGGGGTGGCTGGTGGCGCGTACGGCCAGTATCCGTCACGAACTTATCCGCGCGCAGCTGTGCGCGACGAGTATGTGGTTCCGACGGGAACGGTTCTGCGCGTGCGGACCAGTGAAGCAATCGACTCGGATGTCTCGCGCGTGGGAGATACGTTTAGCGGAAGTTTGGACGACGATCTGATCTTGAACAGCGAACTGCTGGCGGAAAGGGGCACTCCCGTCAAACTGCGAATCGCGGAGGTTCAGCAATCCGGTGAGTTTAAGGGGCGCTCGCAGTTGACCATCGATCTTGTGGAAATGACACTGCGCGGCACGTCCTATACTTTGACTACGTCTCAGGTACAAGAGCGCGGAGCTTCGCGCACTCGAAAATCGGAAGCGGTGATCGGTGGTGGCGCCGCGTTGGGCGCAATCATTGGCGCGATCGCTGGAGGCGCTAAGGGCGCTGTGATCGGCACGGTTGTTGGAGGAGCTGCAGGAGCGGGATACCAGGTCCTGACCAAGGGCGATAAAGTCAAGATTCCGGCCGAAACGGTTCTCGAGTTCACCATGCAGCAACCGCTGTACGTACGCCGTTAGACAGTCGGCAGGAGGCAGGAGGCAGACGGCGGAGGCAGGCGGCAGAGCCCGGAGCGTAAGCGACGGGTCCTACCAGAGTAAGTCGGCGATCCAAACCTTCCTCTGGCAGACATTGTTACTGGGGTGGGACCCGTCGCTTACGCTCCGGGCTCTGCCGTTTTTGCCTCCTGTCTCCTGCCTCCCGCCCCTACCTACTGCCTCCTGCCGACCTGCGACTTTTCCCTGGATAGCTGCTAGAATCACCGCCGCATGGCTTACATCAAACAGATATCCGAAGCAGATGCCGGCGGCTTACTGGAAAAAGTATACAGCGATGCTGTTGGCCGCGCGGGGAAGGTTTACAACATCCTTAAAGTACAGAGCCTCAACGCGCAAAGCTTGGATGCAGGCATGCGCCTCTATCTGGCAACCATGCACGCGTCGTCTCCTCTCTCTCGCGCCGACCGTGAACTGCTTGCCACGGTCGTCTCAAGAGCGAATCACTGTTTCTATTGAATAGAAGCTCACGGGGAGGATCTCCGTGCTCTCAGTGGAGATGACGAGCTGGCGTCGGATGTAAAGCAGGACTTCCGTCTGGGGACGCTGACTGTCGTACAGCGGGCGTTGTGTGAATTTGCCGAAAAGCTTACGCTGCGACCCTGGGACATGGCGCGCGAAGACATCGACCGGCTCCGCACTGCGGGACTGGACGACCGGCTTATTCTGGATGCCGTGCAAGTGATTGCATATTTTAACCATATCAACCGTGTTGCCGACGCGCTCGGCGTCGATCCGGAACCGGAGATGAAGCGATAGGTCAGTCGTCCGTTGTCAGTTGTCCGTTGTCAGTGGTCCGTGGTCCGTGCAGAGATCTATTCTTATCCATCTTATCGCTTGTGCTGGGCGACAAATTCTGAGACAAATCCTTGCATGATAGGAAGAATTTAAGATGCAGAAATACTGGCCACGAACCAAAAAAGATCACGACGAAAAACTGACCACCGACGGCTGATGACGGACAACCCATGACAACGGACAACGGACCACGGACAACGGACCACGGACAACTGGCTATGGACAATTCGCGAGGAGGATTTTTGAAAGCAACTATCAAAACAGAAAAAGGCGACATCAATGTCGACCTCTTTGAAGGCGACGCTCCCAAAACCGTGGCGAATTTTGCCAAACTGGCGCGCTCGGGTTTTTATGACGGCCTGATATTTCACAGGGTTATTCCCAATTTTATGGTCCAGGGCGGATGCCCGCGCGGAGATGGAACAGGCGGTCCGGGCTACACCATTCCTGATGAGATCAACTCCAACCAGCATCTGGCCGGATCGCTTTCCATGGCTCATGCCGGTCCGAATACGGGTGGCAGTCAGTTCTTCATTTGCCATTCGCCGCAGCCGCACCTGGACGGTGTGCATACCGTCTTTGGCCGGACGCAGGATATGGCAATAGTTAACTCCATTCGGCGCGGGGACAAAATTTCAAAGATCGAAATCGAGGAAAGCTAGCAACCTGTCGAAGGCAGTAGGCAGAAGACGGAAGGGGCATGTTGCCCAGAATCGATTTTCTCTGAATGACAGACTCCTAAAGAAGTTTTATATTCTGCCTTCCGCCTTCCGCTTTCTGCCTTCTTTCTGGAGAGGAGTGGCAAACATGGAGATCGGGATCGCGGGTTCGACCGGGCTGGTGGGAAGTGAGCTGGTAAAAGCATTAAAGAACAAAGGGCACAAGGTTCGCCGCCTGGTGCGCTCGGAAAATGAGGTAGGAACCGAGAACGTCCTGTGGAGTCCGCGCCAGGGAGTGCGAGAGTTGCATCGCCTGGAAGGCATTGACGGACTGGTCAACTTGGCCGGCGAGAACATAGCCAGCGGCCGCTGGACACGCAGCCGGAAAAAAGAGATTTATCGAAGTCGTGTGGAAAGCACCCGCCTGCTGGTTGACCGCGTCGGTCGTCTCCAGAAGAAGCCATCAGTTTTCGTCAATGCGTCGGCAATCGGGTACTATGGCGGCCGCAGCGACGAAATTCTGGATGAAAAAAGCAGCCCCGGCGAAGGCTTCTTGACCGATGTTTGCCTGGCTTGGGAATCGGAAGCCCGTCGCGCTCGCGACAAAGGAATGCGCGCCGTCTTTACGCGGTTCGGAGTTATTCTTTCGGCCAAGGGTGGAGCGCTCGCCAAAATGCTGCCGATCTTCAGGCTGGGCGCGGGAGGCAGATTGGGCAGCGGAAAACAGTGGATGTCCTGGATCGCAATTTCCGATGCGGTAGGCGCAATCATCTATACGCTGGAGAACAGTGAGCTTCAGGGCCCGGTCAATGTAGTCTCTCCCAATCCGGTGCAAAACGAGACCTTCACTAAGACGTTAGGTCGCGTGCTCGGGCGGCCGGCTATCTTCCCCGCTCCAGCATTCGCGCTCAAGCTCGCATTGGGCCAGATGGCACAAGAATTATTGCTTGCCAGCCAGAGAGTGGTCCCCAGGGAATTGGAGCGAACCAGTTTCCAGTTTAGCTATCCTGAATTGGAACCGGCATTACGGGAAGTTTTGAAACCGGCGACGTAGTTAGTCTGAGGCGAAGAACGGTCAAGTCTGCAAAGCCGAAAACGTCCACGTTCACGAGCACGTCAACGGCCACGTCGACGAAACACGAGCGCTCTTTAGAGCGTCACATTTTTGTAGCGGTGGTCCGTGCTCGTAGACGTGCTCGTGCACGTGATCGTGGACGTAGTCGGTTTTTTGGTTGCGGCTTTGCGCGCTTGGCGCCTTCGCGGTGAGATTTTCCGCATGCGGCTATCTCGAAAAAAGTTCCGCGAACTGTTGCTGAGACGGGAAGAGAAGCGCGGTTTTCTGATTGCGTTTGAAGGACCGGACGGCTCCGGAAAAACCACCCAGCGCAAACTCTTCAAAGAATGGCTTCTCAGCGAAGGTCACCAGGTGGTTACAACCAAGTGGAACTCCTCACCCTTGATCAAACCTCTCATCCAAGCGCGCAAGGCGGCACAGTCCCTAAGCCCGAAGGAATTCTGCCTTCTGCACGCGGCTGATTTCCAGCATCGGCTGGAGAACGTCATTCTGCCGGCGCTGTGGCAGGGAAGTATGGTGGTGGCCGACCGCTATATCTTTACGGCTCTGTCGCGCGACGCAGCACGTGGCCTGGAATTCGATTGGATGTTGCATGTCTACGTTCCACTGTTCTGGCCGGATATCGTGTTCTACTTCTCAGTCTCCACCGAGACCAGCGGCGAGCGCATCGCTGCCACTCGACTGCCGAAGTTCTACGAAGCGGGCATGGATGTCACCAACATTGCGGACCCGTTCCAGAGCCACAAGCAGTTTATCGGGCGCGTGATCCAGGAGTACAAAGCTCTGGCCTTGATCTTCCAGTTTGTCACTGTGGATGCCGAACAATCGATCTATGACCAGCATCAGTTCCTGCGCCGGCTATTCCAGCAAAGTCGGCGCCGCTCGTGGGCCGAATACAACATGGACGCACTGTTGGACTGGTTAGAGGGAAATCCACAGATCGCAGAGGTTCAAGTTGACGTCTAAGCTCTCACGAAAAGCGCGGCTAATTGCAGTCGAGGGCGCGTGCGGCCCAGAACTAGTCGCCGCAGCCAAGCAATTGCTGCGCGCCCTCTGTAGCGGTACGGCTAGTGGAGGTGTCAGCAAGTGGGATGCCTCCAATATCTTTTTTGAGTTGGGGCGAGGTGATCCCCAACAGCCCCGACCCTCGCCCCGGACGCTGCTGCTGCTTTATGCCGCTGACCTGGCATTCCGGCTGCGTTGGGAGATCCTGCCGGCACTCAAAGAAGGGCACCATGTCATTGCAGCGCCCTACGTCCAGAGCGCCATAGCTTTTGGTCGAGCGGCCGGCCTGCCGCAGAAGTGGCTGGGGTCCTTGTTCAGCTTTGCCCCTAAACCGCAAGCTTGCTACCGAGTCAAAGAACCTGCGGGTCTGTCAGACTGGGCTTACCAATCTGACGACGGCTATTTTGAGTTGTGCTGCGCCATGCTGAACGCAAGTTCGCCTCTATGGAATCCGGCAGAACTTCACAGTAAACTCACCCGCTTCCTTGACGCCCTCGAGCGCCGCCGCGGCTGCCAGACACTTACAGCGCGGCTCCTGAAAGACGTAGCACAAAGGCGCAAGGCCGCCGCAGAAAAAAGTCGCAGGTCGCAAGTCGCAGGTCCAAAGTCCAAGGCCGCAAGTCACAGGTCGCAAGTCGCAGGTCGCAAGTCGCAGGTCCGAAGTCCAAGGCCGCAAGTCACAGGTCGAAAGTCATAGGTCGAAAGTCACAGGTCGCAAGTCGCAAGTCGCAGGTCGAAAGTCCAAAGTCGAGAACCCAAAGTTGAGAAGACGCTGGCCATAGCCGGAACCTTTGACTTTTAGGCTTCGACTCCTAATCTTTTGGCTTTAGACGTTGGACCTTCAACCTCGGGACTTTCGACCTTGGACTTTGGACGTTGGACTTTGGACCTGCGACTTTCGACCTGCGACTTTCTCATGGACGCCGGCGTGAGGGAGATCGATCAAGAGTAATCTTGTCAATCTCGACGCCATCGCTTCGGATCGCGCGCACTGTGATTCGGTAACCTTCCACATCGGTGCGCACATAATTGTGTGTCGACCACCTGACGGCAGTCAGAGAGTGTTCAAAGGTAGGATAGAGATTCGCGCCTCCCCCGCCAGTGGTAACGTACAACGTGCCTTTGTCAGGGCCAACGGGCACGCCCCGCCTGAGCGGCTTGCTCCTCTGATAGCTGTGTTCATGCCCGTTGAAAACCAACTGGACGTCATGGCGTTCCAAGATGGGCACAATGCGGTCACGTACCAGGCCCTCATGGAAATCAGTCTGGTTGATCCCGGTAGCGTAGGGAGGGTGATGGAAGTAAGCAATCCGCCAGAATTGTTGTGTTTTCTGCAAGTCATTTTCGAGCCAATCCAGCATTTCACCCCTTCCCGTCGCCGCTTCCGCCAGAGGGGTGTTGCTGTCCAGCGAAATAAAGTGAACATTCCCCCAGTCGAATGAATAATAGCGACCCCGATCCTTGATGGGGACGCCCTCGGTGGGCACGGCGTGCACCGCTAGGTAGGGTACGCCATCCCTGGTGTCATATTCGTGATTGCCGGGGCAGGGGAAGAACGGCACTAACCTCATGAGATCCCGGTAGTAGGGGAAGTAGTTCTGCTCGAATTCAAGGAACCTACCGTTTGGATAAGCGAGGTCGCCCGTGTGCAGCACCAGCACGGGGCTGTCCAGCGCCATGCGCTGGGCGACTGAAAACTCGGCGGGCGTACCCGCCCCGCTGTCACCGAAAACCAAGAAACGAAACGGCCCGGAATCCGGCGTGCGGAAGTGAAGATCGTCCAGAGGCGTGAGGTTTCGATTGTCCAATATCACGCGGTAGGAATAATCGGTCCCTGGGTTCAAGTCCGTCAGTTCCGCCTGATATTGGTAGAAAGGATAAGTCAAACCGGTCCAGGCAGTCGGAAACTCCTGGATGCTTGCTTCGACAGTTGCCCAAGAACTTCGATCGACAGAATATTGGACAGTTGCGAAGTGACTCTCGGCGGTGGTCCACAGAACGGTCACGCGCTTTGCCACCAGATTCTGCAGATAGGGGTAGCGTAGCGGCGGCGCCAACTGGAAAGGAGCAGCGACCGCTCTCGAGCGTGCGCGTCCCGCCACGCCCATTGCTCCGGCGCAGAGATAACGTAGAAAATTACGGCGATCTGTCGACATTGACTATCCTTGCTACTACAGCCTGGCCATTACGTGGTGTATGATCCGTCACTATATTATGCGCCAAACTAGGCTACGGGCGAATAAAAATTAGGTGCCAGGCTGACTTAATCCGCTTTGCCAGCGCATAGTAGCTTTTCGCACCTCGCATCGAGACTCTAGCGCGCGTCAGGCGCGCCACCAAGCCACATGATGGTTTTTCAATTGCTAGATTGGAATTGTACCCCTCTCGGGATCGTTCCATAGAGAAAGATTGAACCACGGGGAACACTGGGGAC
>DASYPF010000265.1:0-13715 GCA_036006905.1 Acidobacteriota bacterium | reverse complement strand
CAATTCACTTTACCTTGCCCATTTTCACTGTGTCTGTTTTCGGCCAGCGGAGTGGGATCGGCCAAGTCCAGGTGTTTTAACTGCTTGAGGGCAGACTGAATTTTCTTGGTGCACTCTGCGATGTCTTTTAAGCATTCTCGCACCTGAGGCAGCACCTCTTCGTTCTCCAGCAGCGAAAGATTCCCAATAATTCCGGTCATTGGGTCGTAGATCTCATGCATCAGCACTTGCAGCATCTTGCGCGCCGCTTCGTGCCGCTCGGCTCGAAGCATCTCCTTTTTCCGTTCGGTGATGTCGCGTACGAGGAAAATGACCTGCTCGGCTTCGGCCGACAGTAACTTGACGGCGACCTCTAACTTGACCTCTTTTCCGTGCTTGCTGAGGATGCTCGCTTCATAGTGGTCAGGCACTTTTTCGCTCCGCAGGCGCTTGCGCAGGCGCTCTGTCATCATTCTCCGCTGGTCGGGGACAATCAGATCGAACACTGACGCCATAGCGAAGAGTTCCTCCTCAGTGTAGCCGCTGATGCGGCAGAAGGCTTCATTGACGCGCGCAACCCGCGGATTTTCGACTACCATGAATCCCTCGCCCAAATCGCTGTGGGCTTGAAGCAAGGTCTGGTAAAGATTTGTCTGGCGCCGCAATTCTTCTTCGAAGCGCTTGCGCTCGAGCGCGTAGCGGATCGATCGTAGCAGAGTGCTGACGCTGAACTGGCCCTTTATTAGATAGTCTTGGGCTCCTTCCTGCACTGCTTTGATTCCCAGCGTCTCATCGGCAAGACCGGTAAGTACAACGATCGGTAATTGGGGAGCTTTCGCGCTTGCCTTAATCAGCGTGTCCAGGCCAGAGCTATCCGGAAGCGAGAGGTCCAACAACACCAAATGGATTCTGCCACTGTCGAGCTTTTCCAGCCCCTGAGACAGTGTCTTGACCCATTCCACATCAAACTCGGGACTGCTTTCCGCAGCGAGGATCTCCATGATCGCCGAAGCGTTATTGGAGTCGTCTTCGATAAGCAGCACTTTGACGCGTTTAGTTTTCATTTCTCATTCCGATGTAGGCGCTTAATTTCTCCATATCGACATTCCCGCCGCTAAGAATGACGCCGACCCTCTTGCCCTTGAAGTCAGTTTTCTTGTGTCGTACGGCCGCTGCCGCCGCTACACCGGACGGTTCGACCAGAATCTTCATGCGTTCCAGAATGAACGCCAAAGTTTCGATTAGTTCACTCTCGCTCACCAGCAAGATACCTTCCGCCAGTTTTCTGACAATAGGAAAAGTAAGCTCGCCCGGACTGGGACTCTGCAGTCCATCGGCGATGCTGCGCGGAACTCTGATGGTCACGCGTTCGCCTTGCAGGAATGATTGGTAGGTGTCGTTTCCCGCCTCCGGTTCGACGCCATAAATGCGGATCTCGGGACGGAGATGCTTGGCGGCGGTAGCACAGCCGGCGATTAAGCCACTGCCGCTTACTGGAGCCAAAAAAAAGTCCAGGTCATGGATCTCCTCCAGAAGTTCTGCAGCGGCTGTGCCCTGACCGGCCATGATCAGATAATCATCAAAAGGTGGAACCAGCAGAGCCCCCTGCTCGCGGCATATTCGCTCCCCGATGTCTTCCCGGCTTTCTCCGTAGCGGTCATAAAAGATGATATCGGCGCCGTAACCACGAGTAGCTCTGATCTTGGCATCGGGAGCATCTTGAGGCATGACGATGGTAGCAGGAATGCCCAGCAGCTTGGCCGTTAGAGCGACTGCCTGCGCATGGTTGCCTGACGAATAAGCCACTACGGCCGGGACGGGCCGATTCTCGCTTTCCGCCTTAATTTTGTTATAGGCGCCGCGGAACTTGAAGGATCCGCCACGCTGCAGATTCTCTGCCTTGAAGAACACTGTGCAGCTGGCTGCCTGGTCGAATTGTCGGGAGTGAAAGACCGGGGTTCGATTTGTGACTCCCTCCAGTCGCTTTCGAGCTTTTTGAATTTGTTCCCAGTTCAACGACATACCGTCGATAGCGTGCGAAATGAAGTCTGTTGAGCGGCCGCGCTCTTCGCGCTGCGGGGTAAACCTAGCTGATAATAAGTTGGTTTGCAAATCGAAAGAGAGAAACATGGTTTCTAATTATCCGTTGCAAGCGTTGGACTGTTCGGTTCGCTTAAGCAGGGTCATCGGATCAGCCAAGCCTGTGTTGATTTGCGCCACCCACTGATCGTTTCCCACAACCACGGCGAGACTTGACAGGCAGGTGTTTGCATATTTGTCTGCTGGGAAAGTGTTGTTGAGGAAGAACCAGAGGGCGTCGTCTAACTTTTCGTATTCGTGCCACGTGGTGGGGATATTGGAATAATCAGTTGCCTGCGGGTCCCGCTCGAAGATCACATGATCGAAAATATCGTGGACTCGTTTGCTGTCGGGTCCCCAGACACAGCAGTAAACCAAGCCCTGTTGGATTGAGGAAACGGCGAAGCGATGTATCACTTCGGCTGGAAGGTCACGTGCGTCCCACGCCAAAAAGAGAGCAAAATGAGGGCTGGGGAGTACCAAGAACTCGGGGAATTCTTCGATTCGGGCTAATTTTAAAGAGAAGAGTTCCCTGCTGAATTCGCTACTTTCGCCAACCTTTTGTACCTTGGTCATCATAAGTCGCTCAACCTCGGAAGTGGTTCGGATTGACCAGCTTCCATGAACGATTACGCAATTCGATGGCCAACTTTCGTAACTAACTATGTAAAAATGAAAATTTTGCTTTATGGCAGGACCGAGATTACGAAATGCGGCGTCAATTATTTGTCAAAGAAGCCCTTTGTCAAGTTTTTGACGATTAGGTACGGGGCTTTCCGAGACCTCAGCCCGCTGGAAACGGGTGAAATTCACATTTTTCCCATTAGCTCCGCAGGCCGAAGCGCACGTTTTTCAACCCCCAAATAGGGCCGTAAACTTTGCATCAACAAGGAGAATTCCGATGGGTTAAGCGACTGCGCGCCGTCGCTCAGCGCTAGCTCCGGATGGGGATGCACCTCGACCATCAACCCATCGCAGCCGGCGGCGACGGCTGCGCGCGCCATGGGCGAGATCAGAGACCGGACTCCGGTGCCATGTGTAGGATCGACAATGATGGGCAGATGAGTGAGCTCTTTTAGCAGCGGCACAGCGGAAAGATCCAGCGTGTTTCGCGTCTGGTCCTCAAAGGTGCGAATGCCGCGCTCGCACAGGATGACTTGGGAATTGCCGTGCGAAAGGATGTACTCAGCCGACATCAACAATTCCTTGACTGTGCACATCATTCCGCGTTTCAGCAGCACCGGCTTCTTTGCTTTGCCCGCACTCTTGAGCAGCGGGAAATTCTGCATGTTGCGGGCGCCAATCTGCAGGATGTCGGTGTACTCTGACACGAGAGTCATGTCTTCGGCTCCGAGAACCTCCGTGACCACGGGCAATCCTGTTTTCTGGCGAGCCTTAGCCAGGAGCTCCAACCCTTTCTTTTCCAGGCCCTGAAACGAATAAGGTGAAGTGCGAGGCTTGAACGCTCCACCTCTGAGAATGTTGGCGCCGGCGGCCTTGATCGCTTCTGCTGCTTCCACGATTTGCTGTTCGCTTTCCACTGAACAGGGACCCGCCATGACGACAAAATGCGAAGGGCCGATCTCCAGGTTGCCCACTTTTACCACGGTCGGTTGCTTTTTCAGTTCGCGAGAAGCTAATTTGTAAGGTTTCATGATAGGAATGACCGCCTCGACTCCCTCAACCAGAGCCAAGCCAAGGAGCTGCTCGCGGCCCCGCTCATCACCAACGGCTCCGATTACCGTGCGTTCCACTCCGTGAATGGGGTGCGATACGAACCCCATTCCCTCTATCTGCTTGCAGATGAATTCAATTTGTTCACGGCTGGCGCCGGGCTTCATGACTACGATCATAAGAGTTTCCTCAGTTCGCCATTCTTCTGGTTGAAAGTAAACGTGAAAAAAAAGGGATGAAAACGCGGAGTCCCCGCCCTAGCGGATGCCCCGCCAGCTAAAGCAGAAAGCCAAGAGTAAATAGGCGTAACTACTCATAAAGTTCTGGAAGCCTACGGCAAAATCAAGTGTTTTGTCAAGGTGATCGCAAATGAATATGGCCGCAAATGAACGCAGATGAACGCGAATGTTTTTGAAGAAGTAGGACACCGATGAACACAGAACACACGGATTCAGCCCCGAGATTCCAGGGGGCACGTCAAAACTAATGCCATTTAGCAATCGTGTCCTGAAGTGCCCCCTGGAGCCTCGGGGCTCAAATCTGTGTCCTCTGCGTTTTTCCGTGTCCTATTTTCTTTTCAAAAACATTCGCGTTCATCCGCGTTCATTTGCGGCCATATTCATTGCGATTCGGGGAGCCGAAATTTCAGTCCTGCCCGCACCAACCGCGGCGTGCCGATGGTAGTTGCCGGCGTTCGGCCAGTTGGATACTCTCTGTCGAACAGATTTTCAGCGGCGATGAAAGCTTCCAACCCATGCTCGAGCGGCCGGGACACATAGAGATCCGCAACCAGATAAGGACCCAATCGCAACAGATTTCGATCATCTTCAAAAGCATCCGAAATGTAGCGGGCTGCCAGACCGATGTTGAGGAAACGAGGCGATGCATAGCGCGCCTCCCAAGTCAACGAGTGTCGCGGGATCTGTGGAACGCGAAGACCAAGCAGCGACGGATCTGCCGGGAACTGGCGTACCGTGGCGTCTGCGAGCAGGTAGGATGCCGTCAATGTCCAGGAGTCGCCCAAACGATACTCCGCCTCGGTTTCCAAGCCGCGTGAGTGGGTTCGCCCCAAATTGCGGCGCTGGCGCGTGATTAGCGCCGATGTCTCCGATAACGTGACGTTGGCAACCGGATCTCGAATGCTGGTGATGAAGGCCGTTGCTCGCACGGCGAGGTGACGATTTGGCGAGATCCACAAGACTCCTCCTTCGCCGGTCGCCGACCGCTCGGCAGCAAGCGCTGGATTGCTGAGTGTTAAGATGTTTCCTACCCGGAAGTCGCGATAGAGTTCGTTTAGCGTGGGAGCGCGAAAGCTGCGTCCCACTGATGCTCGAAAGCTAAGGCGGTCCTGAGGGGAAAAGACCGCGCTCAAACGAGGGCTGAATGCCGTCTCCTGTTTGTCTGGGTGGTTGATGACCTTGGCCACCGTGCCGGCCGGGAGGGGACGTGATGTAGTCGATCCGTCTCGGTTACGCCACCCATCGAGGCGGGCTGAGGCGGTTACCTTCAGGACCTTTGATACGGCGACCTCCAGGTTGCCGGATCCGGCCAGTGTTTCCTGAACGCCTCCTGCTATTGTATTGGTGGTGGGTCGTCCCGATGCGTCGTAGATTATTTCATCGCTGAATCCCCGCACTTGGCGCGCTTCGACTCCAGCACCGGCAAGCAGTCGATCTGTCAAGGCCCGTGACCACACAAGTGACGCGCCCTTCTGCCGTGCGGGCACGCGCTGCAGGCGGCTCAGCGATTCGCGCGCGCGGCTGGAGTTGATTCCAGAAAAAGATTGGTCATATCCTTGGTTGCCTCCATAGATTCGAAGCCGCCAGGCATCTCCGAAACGGTCGACACTTTCCCCGCCAAACACCAGTAAGCGCGACACGGTGGAGTTGCGCTGCAAGGGCGTGCCGTTTTGACGATGTTCGCCGAAGATTTGGCCGCGCAAAAAAAGACGAGCTCCAGAACCAAAAAATCCTCCCTCGGAAACTCGATGCTCGGCAGTTACTTCTATTGTGCGGTGCCAACCCCCCGCCGCCTCGTCAACCGGCCCGCGTTCCGCAGGCGCCACAAGGATGTAGCCTTCCGACGTTGCCGAATCGACCGCAATGCTTCCTCCCCACGATGCAACTGTTTGAGTAGCGTCAGCGGTTGAGTGTGCCGCAAAAAGGGAGAGGCCCGCGCTATTGAGTGCGCCGGCAGAAAAATCCGCAATGAGTGTTCGCGGAGTGATGATCCGCGGTTCGATGCCAATCACGCCTCCGATGGCGCTGGAGCCGAATTCATCACTGGTACTGCCGCGAATCACGTCGATGCTCCCAATGCGCGCACGCGGCAGCCTTGACCAATAAATCCAACCTCCAAACGGATCGCCGGCCGGAACACCGTCGTCCATTACTGCCGTGCGGCTGGCGCCGGAAGCCCCTGTGGCTCGAAGGGAAACTCCTTGACTGGTGGGGTTGGCCGTCAGGCTGGACGTGCGGCGGAAGAGCGAGAAGCCGGGAATCCGCGCTCGCAGAACTTCGTCCACTGTTCCCTCAGCCGCTGAAAGAAGCCGGCCACCTTCGATGACTGTAACACTGGCGGCGTTTTCGGCCACGCTGGTGGAATGCCTGCCGCGCGTCGCCGTTACTACAACGGCGTCGGCCAGAGTGGCCAGGCTCAGTTCGATTTCCAGCCGATCGGTTTGGTCTCTCGCGTTGAAGGAAACAGTTGCAGGCGCAAATCCTTTTTGTGTGGCCATCAGTTCTGCGTGTTCAAAATCGGGAATCTCAAAACTGAAATGGCCGCTGCTGTCGGTGAGAGTCGACCGGCTCGAGTCGTTGTCCGGCTTCAGCGCCACGCGCGCCCCTGGAATTGCGCTTCCACTGGGATCGATGACGCGGCCGGCAATCACGCGTGTTGAAGTGATTCCCAATGCCGGACACGCGCACTGAAAAAAGGCTGCAAAGAGAATCGCAATGGAGAAAAGCCGCTTTAAAAAATGGCTTCTAATTGGAGGCCCGAAGGGCCGCCATTGGGTAGGCCCGGCCGTGAGGCCGGGATCATGATTCAAAAGGAACCGGAGCGCTGAAGGCGCGGCATTCGAGATTTGCATCATTCAGTCAAAGCCGTCTACGTCCCCGAGCACGAGCACGTCAACGGGACGTCAACGGCCACGTCAACGATGACAAAGAAAGTGCGAAGACGCCAATTATGAGCCTATGGGGGCGAAGTGTTCCACTATTAAGAGTCACTGTTTATGCCCGACGTATCCGTGGACGTTGACGTGCACGTGCGCGTGATCGTGATCGGCCTTTTCTTCTTGGTTGCGACTCTGCCGCGCTGTGCCTCACCCGTCAATATCGCTGGTATCCAGTCGTCCCTCGTCCCGCAGTTGCCTGAATTGGTCCATAGTGGCCCGGACGCCCGCTTCAAGTGGAGTGGACGGAATATTGCCGATGGTGGCGCGAATCGCTGAATCGTCCATCGCCGGCGGGAAAGGAATAGGCGAACCGCCGAACGTCACAAGTTGTCGCGATTGTTCGGGCAAGTGCTTCCTGATCGTCTCGATAATTGCGGAAACTTGCACCGTCTCTCCATGCAGATTGAAGACATGCGCGCCTTGGGGAGTCCGGTCGGCGCAAGCGATGAATGCCGCAGCAGTGTCGGCGACGTATTGGAAGTCAGTGGCCCCGCTGAAGCGAATATGGAATGGGCGGTCTAAAATCGCGGCTTTCATTGCTTTGGTGGGATCGCTGGTGAGTCCGGTGTCGCGACCCACGCCGTAGACGGTGAGCGGACGTAATCCGACGCTGGTAAGTCCGTGCTCCAAAAAATAAACGCGGGCGTTACCTTCGTTGGCGCTTTTGAAAACACCGTAATGGGTAGCAGGAGCGCATGCCGCCAATTCACTCATAGGTTTGGCTTCACTGGCTCCGTAGACGGCGGCCGAACTGGCATAGACGATTCTTTCGGCGCCGATAGTCCGAGCTGCCTCGAATATGTTTAGAGTCCCGACGACGTTAACCGCCGCGCCAACCACCGGGTCTGTTCTGCAGGCGGGTACCTGCAGGCCGGCGAGATGAATAATTCGGCGCGAGCCGGAGTTCGCCACTGCAGCATGCACTGTTCTACTGTCAGTAATGTCTCCGGTGCTGAGGTGGACGCGAGCGACATCGGCTGCATCCATGATGGCGAGCAAGCGACGCGGGTCATCGCTGCAATCAAAGCCAATAACATCATCACCCCGCTCAATCAGCGCTTTTACAATCCAGGAGCCGATGAAGCCGGTGGCCCCGGTGATGAAGTAAGTTTCCATGCAAGTGGCAACTTAGCAGGGGCACGAGTGACCAGTAAAGGGGAAACGATTGCGGATTTAGGATTGCGGATTGCGGATTGAGGATTTCGGATTGGCCTCGTTCGCTGTCTGCTTTAAGTTCTGCGCTTGAGCAACTGACCACGGACTACTGACAACGGACATCTTTAGATCCGCAATCCGCAATCCGAAATCCGCAATCCGAAATCGATCCATTTCGTATTCACACATCCCGGAGAGCCCACTTTATTCTTCATCCTTCTCCCTTCATCCTTTATCCTTTTCCTATGACGTATTCCAAGCTGGAGCTTACCGATCGCGTGGCTGTCGTGTTGGGTGGCACCAGCGGCATCGGTAGAGCCATCGCTCTGGGGCTTGCAGAAGCGCGCGCACATGTCATTCCGGTCAGCCGGCGCGCTCAACTGGTCGATGACGCCGCGCGCGAGATTGAATCGCGGGAACGAAGGTCATTCCGCGTCACCGGAGACGTGGACGATCGCTCATCGCTGGAAACTGTTTGTGAAAAGGTACTGGCGGAATTTGGCCGCCTCGACATTTTGGTCAATTCCGCTGGCTGGGTGAAGCGCACCCCAACGCTGGAAGTGATGGAAGCGGACTGGAACGCTATCCTCAACACCAACCTTACAGGAACACTGCGCGCGTGCCAGATCTTTGGAAAACAGATGATTCAACGCGGCTACGGACGCATCGTCAACATCGCATCGATCGCCTCTTTCGTCGGACTGTTTGAGGTCGCCGCATACTGTGCTTCCAAAGCCGCGGTGGCAAATCTAACGCGCAATCTTGGAACTGAGTGGTGCCGGTTCGGGGTCAATGTGAATGCCATTGCTCCCGGTGTCTTTCCTACACCGCTCAATGCCGGATTGCTGGAAGGAACGGCGCGGGGCAGAGAATACACGATGCGCATACCGATGGGGCGTTTCGGCAAAGTAGAAGAACTGGTCGGTGTAGCAATCTTTCTGGCTTCGGAATCGGCCAGCTATATCACCGGCCAAGTGATTGTTGTTGACGGCGGACTGCTGGCATCTGGAGTGAACTCATGAAATTGCGGATTTCGGATTGCGGATTTCGGATTGCGATTGAATCGATTGCGGATTGCGGATTGAATCAATTGCGGATTGCAGATTTCGGATTTCGGATTGCGGATTGAAATCTTGCGTTCTTGGCTTAAATTTACGGAAGGCTAGCTCATTGTTAACCGGTTTGCGTCTATAATCTAAGCTCGGCTTATGCAAACACGCGATTACAGAAATCCGCAATCCGCAATCCGCAATCCGCAATCGGAGAATCCGCAATCCGCAATCCGCAATCCGCAATCGAGTAATCCGCAATCCGCAATCCGCAATCCGCAATTGGGCAGGGGTGGTCCGGACATGGACTTGGACTCTGCGGCAATGCGAGCCGTTGTCCAGGAGACTTTTGCCGCCTACTCGCTCGGCCGCCGCGTACTGGCGATTGTTCCGGATAAAACCCGCGACGATCCTACGGATGTTTTGTTTCCCATTCTGTGTAAAGAATTGCCGCCTTCCGTTGAGCGCATCGATGTTTTGATTGCACAAGGGACGCATCCTCCGATGACCGACGCGGAGAAGCGAGCCAAAATTGGTCTTTCCCATGAGCGAAGTTCTTTACCGCGCCTGGGCATAATTTTCGATCATCACTGGGACGATCCAGCCCATTTGGTCAGTATTGGAAGATTGAGCGCTGCTCGGGTTCGCGAAATCACCGGCGGCCTGTTTGCCGAGAGTATCGATCTAAGAATCAATCGGCTGCTTGGCCCGGGCGTCTACGACACTGTGTTTGTGATTGGAGGCACGACTCCTCATGAGGTCGCAGGCTTTTCTGGAGGAACTAAGTATTTCTTTCCTGGAGTAGGTGGACCCGACGTAACGCACGCGACCCACTGGGTTGGCGCGTTGGCCACTATCGAGCACACCATCGGCCGAGTCGACACTCCGATCCGGCGCTTGCTGGATGAGGTTGCAAGCTTTGTTCCTTTGCAAGTGATTTCATTCAACTCGGTATCCAACAGAACCGATGAAGGCCGTCTGCGAAGCCATGCGCTCTTTACAGGCGATATCACGCAGGCGTTTCGCCGCGCCACAGAGGTGAGCGCACAAGTCCATATCCAGTACATGCCGCGACGCTTCTGCCAGGTGGTAGCGTTGTTAGATCCGCACTATGACGAGATGTGGACCGGCGGCAAAGCGAGTTACCGGTTGGGCGCGGTTATCGAACCTGGAGGAGAGCTGCTGATCTATGCCCCGCACTTGCGGACCGTTTCCAAGACTCATGGGAAGTTGATTCGCAAATACGGCTATCACGTTTTAGATCGAGTGCGTGAATGGGTGGAACGCAACGAGGATCTGCGCGAGAATCTCTGCGTCGCCGCGCATCTGACGCATGTCCGATACGCGGGGGAATGGAAAAACGGAATCGAAACGCCCCGTTTTCATATCACGCTGGCGTCGCAGGTGCCTGAAAGCGAATGTCGTCAAGTGAACCTTGGCTATCTCGATCCTGCCGGCTTCGATCCCACCCGCTATCAAGATTCCGATTCTGTGATCGTGGAAAATGCAGGGCGGGATCTCTATCTGTGCAACGGGGGATAGGGCAATTGCGGATTTCGGATCATTCAATTGCGGATTGCGGATTTCGGATTGCGGATTAGCCAGTCGTCCGTTGTCGTTGCAAGTTCGGTGAAACGATTGAGCAACTGACCACGGACTACGGACATCTTTAAATCCGCAATCCGCAATCCGCAATCCGAAATCCGCAATTGAATGATCCGCAATCGGTCGAATCCGCAATCCCTACACCCCCGCATACGCAGAAAAGCCGCCATCTATTGGCACCACAATGCCGGTGACAAACTCTGAAGCGGGTGACAAAAGCCACAGGACCGTTCCCAGTAGATCTTCAGGCTGGCCGAAGCGCTTCATCGGCGTATGCTCCAGAATCTTCTGGCCGCGAGGCGTCAATTGGCCTGTCTCCGAAACTGTGACCAAATTGCGGTTCTGTTCAGTGAGAAAGAATCCCGGTGCAATCGCGTTAACGCGAATGCGTGGCGAATACTCCTGTGCCAGGTGCACCGCCAGCCACTGGGTGAAGTTGATGACACCTGCTTTGGCAGCCGAGTAACCCACGACGCGCGTGAGCGGGCGAAGAGCACTCATCGATGAAATGTTCAGGATGACACCCTCACCCGCCCGTGCCATCCGTTTGGCAAAAATTTGAGTTGGAAGAATAGTGCCGAGGACGTTTAGATCAAAGACGTAGCGGAGAGCTTCTTCGGGTAAATCAAAGAAGGAGAGATCGGTTCCAGTGGTCGCCTGTGGTTGGTTGCCCCCGGCTCCATTGATCAGGCAGCCTATCCGGCCGAATTCTTTGACCACAGATTCGGCGGCCTCTCGAAGGCTGTCTACATTGAGAACGTCGCCTGGCACAATAATCGCGCGCCCCGGTCCCTGTATCTCTGTCAGAAGTGCGTCGCCCTTTTCTTTGTTGCGTGCCAGAATTGCCACGTTGGCTCCGCATTCGACCAGAGTTTGTGCTATCTTCCGGCAGAGCACTCCGGTTGCGCCGGTGATGACCGCTGAGCGTCCGGTGAAGTCGTACAGTTTAGTCAGTTGCTTCAGATCCATCACTGGCTTCCCGTTTCGCGCGTAACAGAATCGCATTCACCGCATAGCACAAGGGTCGCAAAGTTGCGCAGTCTTTCCAGCTCTGCTTTACTGCTGGGCTGGTAACCCTCTCTCCTTTTCAACCATCGAAGCTTTCCGCATCGACACCTTCGGAGTCTACCGCTCGTGTCCGTGTATCCGGCCCAAAATATACGTTCCAGCTTTGCCCGCCTGCGCATCTTGCGGTGAACACAATTGTCAACTGTGATCTTCGTGAGCCAGTCAAGGTTGATCATTTGCAAAAGGTGCCAGATGTTTCTTAAAGTGTTCTTCAAGCATTCCATCGTAGACGCTTTCGTTATCGCGCAAAGTGGCAAAGAAAACCCCGCGGAAAGGTACGTGGTTCAAAACTGATCCGAATGTAACATGCAGAATCTCCCGCCCGTGAAAATCGTCCAGCAGTGCCGGCAGTCTCCCGTCAGGCCAGGACCGGATATCCGGCATTTTCGCCACCTCGGCGGAGACGTGATAAGTGGCCTTGTCTGTGGTGTAGCGTTCGGAGCCGAAAGCAACAATTTCCCGAAACAGGGCCGGGTTTAATGCGGCGATCGCGCGCAGCGCTTCCAAATAACTGGTGCCGGCCGTCTTCAGATGAACCAACTCGCCGGCGACTTTGGCGGCTATGGAATACACGCTGAATTTATCTGAACCCGAGTGCAGGCTCAGCTTGTAAGGCCCAAAGGCCTGAGCCACAGCGGCGTGCTGGGCAAACGACCTTTCAAATTCGTCCAAATTGCCGATGTAATCGACGCCCTTCTCGAACGTACCATAGTAGCGAGGAGCGAGGCTCACCCATTTAACGCCCAGACGCCTCAGTTCATGCGCAATATATACATGCTCGGCCAGTGTGGTGACCGTCTCGGTTTCATCAACGCTCATCTCCACTTCGAACGACCCACTCTGCGTCGTTCGCTCCAGATGGCGGTACATGCGCGCTGTATGAGCCACGGCGCGTCCATATTTGGCCACCGCGCGCAGCAATTCCTCCGGACTAACAGTGATACTGAAGCTTCCCAAATCGATCGGCTTGTCTGCCAGTCGGTAGAGTAATTCGTTCAGGTTAGTCTCGAGTTCTCGCCAGGGAAGGGCGCCCGCCATCCGCTCGAGGGCGTCTTGTGAGGCGGCATTGGCGGCGTTGTCGACGTGTTCACCCGGGTCAAAAGTGTAGAAGGTGTAGCCGGCAGAAACGCACAGATCGATGTCGGCCGGAGTTTTCAAATGGTCGGCGTCGGCTCCAAAACCGTCGTGCCAACCTTCCTGCAACACACCCCACATGGCATCATCCATCACTTGCTGGGGCGTGCGTCCGGTGCGGGCGTTCTCGCGCATCGATTGCTGAGCGAAAATTGGAGCCATTGTCGACTGGCGGACGGCGCGAATATGGCCTGGCGTAGCGAGCCCAAGCCGGTCGCCGCACCCCACCGATTTACGCAGGCCGAGCAGCCGCGCGTCGAGAAATGGCAGCGCCTTCCTGGCAGCTTCGGCGTTGGCGGAATTCAGGCGACACACAATCAAGGTGCAACGGGCACCGTTAACAATGACCGATTCCGCCTGGCCGTCAAAACTTTCTCCCAGTTTAGAGTTACTGCACAGAATGCCCAGGAATTTCTCTTCGCCTTGACGTCCCAAAAAAAATACCGACCGTCGTGAGGCGGTAATCGAGGAAGAATAAACCGGAAACCTGGTCAAGTGGGCCAATTGAGCCGCCATCTGCTGAGAAGCGTCGCCGGCCGGCGCAGAAGCGCCCTCGGCAGATTCCATGTAGTTGAGGAGTGTGGTCATGATTTGAAAAAGTTAGTGCCTAAGACAGGAGATTGTCGAGGTTTCTCTGTGGAAACTCTGCGTACTCTGCGCCTCTGCGGTGAAAGCTTGACGGAAAATCACCACAGAGGCGCAGAGTACGCGGAGTTTCCACAGAGAAAACCAATTTGGGAACACGACCCTACCGATGCGGCCGCCGCCCACCTTACTTTAATGGTCCTGCAGGC
>DASYPF010000264.1:0-8222 GCA_036006905.1 Acidobacteriota bacterium | reverse complement strand
GCCTGGGATGCCGGAAAAATTCATGAAGGGCACGGCGCCGGCGGATCGGTCCGTCAAGCCGAATCAGTCCGGAGAAGCCGACCATGAGGGCGATACCAGTTACATCGCTGTGGTCGACAAGAATCGCAATATGGTCAGCTTCGAGCCGAGCCTCCACAGCGCTTTTGGAACAGGAATTGTGATGGGCGAAACGGGGATCATCTTCAACTGTCGCGGCGATTACTACTCGCTGGTGCCCGGCGAAGCGAACGCGCTCGAACCAGGGAAGCGGCCTCGCAGCACGCTGCAGAGCACGCTGGTGATGAAGAACGGCCAGCCCCACATGGTCCTGGGCAGTCCGGGTGGAGATGACCAGGTCATGCGAACCATCCAGACGCTTTTGAATATGATCGACTTTGGGATGGACGTCCAGCAGGCGATTGAAGCCCCGCGCTGGTCGACTCGCAGCTTCCCCGCATCGCCATTTCCTCACACAATGTATCCGGGCGACTTGTCCGTTGAATCCCGCGTGCCCGAATCTGTGCGGCAAGCTCTCATTGCCAAGGGCCACAAGTTGCGCGTTGCAGGGCCTTGGTCCCTGGGCGACAACGCGGCCATTGTCGTGGATGTGAAGACGGGTGTGCTGAGCGCCGGAGCCGATCCTAGAACGGAAGCTTACGCCTGGGCCTGGTGATTGTCGAAGTGCGAAGTTCGAATTTCGAATGTCGAATTGCGAATGCCGAATTTCGAATGTCGAATTTCGAATGATGTAGTTGTGCCCCACAAAAAGAAAAGGCCGATCACGAGCACGTGCACGTCAACGTCCACGTCTACGGAACGCCTACGGATACGTCGGACTGGCGATTTTTTGTGTCAGCGTCGACGTGGCCGTGGTCGTTGACGTGCACGTGCGCGTGGAGGTGGACGGTTTTTGTTTGGTTGTGGCAAAGAAACTAAAAGTTAATGGCGCAGAGTTCGCAAAAAAGAAAAGGCCGATCACAATCACGTGCACATCAACGTCCACGCCTACGGATATGTCGGGCATAGACGGTGACCTTAGTCAGTGTGCGGCAGCGTTGATGCTGGCACCCACAGAGCCGCGACCGGAAGGGAGCGGCGCGCCGATGTAACACTTTGCGACTACACCAGCGCCGAGTGGCTGCAACAACGATATCCTGCGGTCCGATTTTGCGTGCCTAATCGCGACGACTCAATCTGGCGCGCCGCTCCCTTCCGGTCGCGGCTCTGTGGGTGCCGCCAACTGCGCTAGGTGTTCTTATCCAAGGAAACTTAACCCCATGAAATTGGCCCCTAGCGTCCTGGTTCTGTTGCTCGTCAGCCTAGCGCCACCACTGGCGGGCGCCCAAGAGGACCTGTTGAAGTCGCGCGCTGAGTTAACCCACTACGAAGAAACAAGCCGCTACGACGAAGTCATCCGCTTCATTAATGAATTGCAAAAACGCGGCGACCGCCTGCGAGTTGAATCCTTCGGCCGGTCGGAGGAAGGGCGCGCGTTGCCGTTGATGATCTTGGCCGATCCTCCGATCTCACGGCCACGCGAGGCGAGGACTTCGCGCAAAGCAGTCATCTTCATCATAGCCAATATTCATGCGGGTGAAGTCGAAGGCAAGGAAGCGGCTCTGCATCTGGCACGGCGCATTGCCACGGGCGACTTGCGGCCGCTGCTCGACAAGCTCATTATCCTGATCGCGCCCATCTACAACGCTGACGGCAATGAAAAAATAAGCCTGCAGAATCGCACCGCTCAGAACGGCCCGGTAGGCGGCGTCGGCACACGTGAGAATGCGAGGGGACTCGATCTCAACCGCGATTTTATGAAGCTGGAGTCCTCTGAAGCCCGCGCGCTGGTCCGGCTTTTCAATCGCTGGGACCCGCATCTGACAGTGGACCTGCACACGACCAATGGCTCCTACCATGGCTACCATCTGACGTATGCGCCATCGCTCAACCCGGACGCCGATGCGCGGCTGATCCATTTCGAGCGCGACAAGATGCTCGCCGCGATCACCAAAACGATGCTGGGGCAGCACAAATTTCGCACCTACTACTACGGCAACTTCTCTGAGCCGGCGCCCGGGGAAAGCCAAAGGGAAGAGAAAAAAAGCTGGCGCACGTTCGATCACCACCCGCGCTTCGGGAATAACTATGAGGGACTCCGCAATCGGCTGGCGATTCTTTCGGAAGCTTACAGCTATCTCGATTTCCGCGGCCGGATCGAAGCGACGGTGGCGTTCGTGGAAGAAATCTTCAAATATTCAGCGGCGCACGCCGATGAGATCGTCCAGCTCATCAAGCGCGTCGACCAGGACATGATCCAACAAGGCCTGGGGAGCAAGCCGGCTCAACTCGGCGTGGACTTCGAGATGAAACCTCTGTCCAAGCCGGTGGAAATTCTAGTCGGCGAGGTCGAGAAGAAAAGGAATCCGCGCTCCGGCCGCGACATGACCGCGATGATCGAACACAAGTTTACGCGGACGCGGATGCCCGACTACGGCATCTTTGAAGCGACCCGCGGCGTGGCTGTCCCGCGCGCTTATCTCTTCCGCGCAGATGCTGGATTGCGGCCCGCACTCGACAAGCTGCTCCAGCATGGCATTGCGGTCGAAGAGCTAACAGAACCGCTGACGACCGAAGTGGAAAACTTCGTCATTGACAACATCAATCGCGCCGCGCGCCCTTTCCAGGGCCATAATGAAGTCAGGCTCAAAGGCCATGCGCAGAAAGAGACTCTTGCCTTCCCCACTGGCACGATCCTTGTCCGCACCGCGCAGCCGCTTGCGACCCTCGCCTTCTATTTGCTGGAAGCGGAGAGCGACGATGGCCTGGTGACTTGGAATTTTCTGGACAGTTATCTTCAGCAAGGAAAGGTTTACCCAATCTACAAACTGATGCAAGAGGCGAAAGTCTCGAGCCGGCTGGTGGAACGGCGAAGGGGGCTGAGCAACTGACGATCGCGTCGTTAGCGATTCGAGCTGACCCAAACCGCGCCGCGTCAGCGGCCCGATGAATTTAGCCCGGCCTTTCAAGGCCGGGTGGGAGCGAATTATTAATGTGTTTTTTGTCGCGTAGCGACGATTGAATCCGACTTGAATCAATCGTCGCTATGCGACGAGATGTTTTCTTTGTCTTGGACTCCCGGCCTTGAAAGGCCGGGCTAAATTCACACGCCGCTACGCGGCGCACGGCACGCTGAAAGCGTGCCAGCCCGGCCTTTCAAGGCCGGGTGGAGTGAATTATTAACAGTTTTTTGTCGCGTAGCGACGATTGAGGCCAGAGCAATATGAGATCCATGTCGCGATTCTCAGAAAAAGAGAGATGGCAGTCGTGCCCTTTGTGTCCTCTGTGGTTAAAGATCTGTCAACACCAAGAACAACAGGGGCACAAAGGATTTTGCCCCCTATTACTCGCACTCTTCTCTCTCACGCGCTTGCAGGCTTTTGTCCAACAGTCTCCAACCGTGGACTTGCTTCTGCTCGGCGCGCATGTTGTGACCCTAAATTCGCACCAATTCTATTGCAAAGCTATTGAGGTGCATGGACTTTTGGCATAAAATTCTCGAGCCGATATAGCAGTGCTGATCCAGGCTCTTGTATCGGGATCCAGTGCAAGAAGCACGCCGTGGCTGATGCACTTACCATTTCGGATTTCGAATAGGTTGCAGCTTCGACGCACTCAAGTCTGTGCGGTGAGCCGGTTTCGCATGGGACACGATGCTGGCAAAAGACTGAAAATATTGTGGGCCCCGCTGTTCGTGCTGCTCGGCTCGGGCGCCCCGCTTACAGTACGCCTCGCCGCGCAAGAAGCTCAGCCCTCCGTTGGCCTCAAGGCTCCAAAACCTTCTGCACCCGACTTCAATAATGATGCTCTTTCCATCCTGCAGCAGAAGTGCTATCTGTGCCACGGTGCGGCCCAGAAATCCGGCCTGGATTTGCGCACGCGCGAGTCTGCCTTGGCGGGTGGAGATAGCGGACCCGCGATCGTTCCGGGAAATGCCGGCGCGAGCCGCCTATACCGGCGTGTGGCTGGGCTGGAAGAACCCAGGATGCCATTTGCCCCGAAGCCGCCTCTGATGCCCGAGGAAGTCGCTGTTTTGAAATCCTGGATTGACCGGGGCGCGACGTGGAGCCCTGTGGACAGCGCCAACGCAGTCGCCCCCAAGAAAGAAGAAAATAACAAGCAGGCAGCGGGCAGCTACGCCAACGGTTACAAGGAAAAAACAATCACGGCAGAGGATCGAAAGTGGTGGGCCTTTCTGAGGCCGATCCGGTCTGCGGTCCCGAACGTAGCTGATGCGCGATGGCGAGTAAATGCGATCGATGCCTTCATCAAGAACGCCCTGGACCAGAAAGGCCTGGCACCGGCGCATCAAGCGGATCGCAGCACGCTGATCCGGCGTGCTTCCCTTGACTTGCTTGGCCTTCTGCCCAGCCCGGCAGAAGTGGATGCCTTCGTCAGCGATTCCTCGCCGCAGGCCTACCAGAATCTGATCGAGCGCCTGCTCTCTTCTCCGCATTACGGGGAGCGATGGGGCCGGTTCTGGCTCGATGTGGTACGCTACGCGGACAGCTCTGGCTTTGAGCATGACAACGATATCGCCAACGCGTGGCGTTATCGGGACTACGTCATCAAGGCATTCAATCAGGACAAGCCCTACAACCGGTTCATCGTCGAGCAGATTGCCGGCGACGAACTCGAAGATCGGAACTATGACACCCTGACCGCCACGACCTACTATCGAATCGGTCCAAGAGTGCGTTACCGCGAGAAGGACAATCCCTATTATCGATATGAATACCTGGACGACATAATCCGCACCACTTTCCAGGGCTTCATGGGACTCTCGGTCAACTGTGCCCGCTGCCACGACCACAAGTTCGACCCGATCAGTCGCCTGGATTACTACCGGACGATGGCGATGCTTTTCTCCAACGTAGATTACAACCATCCGCTGGCGCCGCCGGACAAGATCGGCGCGTACGAGAAGACCAAGAAAGAAGTGGAAGAGGAGATCCGGGTGCTGCGGCGAAAGATCTCCGATCTTGAGGCCCCCTACAAGAAAGCTGCCTTCGAAAAAAGGCTCGCGAAATTTCCCCAAGAGATTCAAATCGCCGTGAACACACCTGAGGAAAAGAGAACCCCCGGTCAGAAGCTGCTGGCCGCACAAATTGTCTCGCTCGATGTCGATCCGGATGCCGCTGCCAATCCGCTGCTGGCTGCCAATCGCAAGCTGATCGCGGCGAGCGATGCGGGCAGCGCGGTCCGGCAGAAGCTTCTGGACCAGATGCAGGAGCTTCAAAAGAGATTGCCGCTCCCGTTGCCGGTGGCCGAGGGCATCCGCGACGGGGATTATCGACTCACCCCGGACGGTCCGGGCGATGAGCCGCTGCCCGGTAAAGGTAACCGATTTGACTACGGAGTCCAGTGCTGCTTCCTGCCCCAGCCGGGCCGGCCCTTTCAAGTCCCGCCAGTGTATTTTGCGGCCACCGGCTTGGATGTGGCCGAAGACCAAAAGTCCTTTGTGGTGCAACCCGGCTATCTGCAAGTGTTCGTCAACGGCACGCCGCCCCCGATTGCTCACCCACCGAGCGACGGAAACATCAGCAGCGGGCGCCGTCGCGCGCTGGCCGAGTGGATCTCTTCGCCGGAGAACCCGCTCACGGCACGCGTGATGGTGAACCGGATCTGGCACTGGCACTTCGGCCGCGGCATTGTGGCAACGCCCGGTAATTTCGGAAAGATGGGCGTGCCGCCGTCCCATCCGGAACTTTTGGATTGGCTGGCTACCGAGTTCGTCCGCCAGGGATGGAGCATCAAGCAGATGCACCGGTTGATTATGAATTCGGAGACCTACAAGATGGACTCCAGTTTCTATCGGGATTCCAACATGGAGAGGGACCCGGCAAATGTGTACCTGTGGAGGTTCCCCTTGCGGCGATTGGAGGCAGAGGCGATTCGAGACGTGATCCTGTCAGCCAGCGGCCGTATCAACCTGGAAGCGGGTGGGGAGCCATTCTTCCCGTCCATCTCCAAGTCGTTGCGGGAGGGCTACCGGCAGGGCAAGTGGGTTCTGACGCACGAGGAGCCTTCGACCTGGCGTCGCAGCATCTATGCCTACTCGAAAAGGGGACTGAAGTACCCGCTGTTTGAGGTTCACGATCAGCCCGATCCGAATGTCACTTGCGAGAGGCGAAACGTTACGACTGTTCCCACTCAGGCGCTGACGTTGTTAAACAATGAATTTGTGCTCATTCAGGCGCGATACTTCGCCCAGCGGGTCGTGCATGAGGCGGGCAGCGACATTGCAAAGCAAATCGACGTTCTCTATCGAATCGCCGTCAGTCGCAAGCCCACGCGCAGAGAGTTGGAGCAATCCCAGGCGTTTATCCAGAAACAGCGAAACTATCACGCGTCTCGCAGGTTGGGCTCTGATTCTGTCTCCGATTCAACAGCAGACCGCGCTTCACTGGCGGCCCTGACTGACTTGGCGCACGTCATGCTGAACGCGAGCGAGTTTGTGTATATCAATTAGTTATCAGCTGTCAGCTGTCAGCTGTCAGCTGTCAGCCATCAGGGGTCAGCTATCAGCCGTTAGCGATCGGCGATCAGCAACAGCGGTTCATAAGGGAAAAAGCTGGCTGATAGCTGATTGCTGAAAGCTGATAGCTGATCGCTGAAAGCTGCCAGGAGGAACGATGTCCGAACTGTGCGATTGCAGAATGAGCAAGCGCCGATTCGTTTCTCGAAGAGACTTTTTGTTCGAAGCCGGGTCGGGAATCAGTGGTCTGGCATTGATTGCGCTGCTGCAACAGGACGGGTTTCTAGCTGCGGCGTCCTCGCCTTGCGGCAGTTCGCAAGGCTTCCCCGGCTCCCCCTACCTGCCTAAAACGCCGCACTTCAAACCACGAGCCAAGTCGGTGATCTCGCTGTTCATGAGCGGCGGAGTAAGCCACATCGACACGTTTGATTACAAACCGGCATTGTCGAAGTATCACGGGATGCCGCTTGAGGGTAAAGGCGAGATTCGCGTCCGGCAAGGCTTTCCGGGACCGCTGATGAAGAGTCCGTTCAGCTTCAAGCAGTATGGGCAGTCCGGAATGTGGGTTTCCGATCTGTTTCCTCATATTGGAAGCATCGTCGATGAATTGGCGTTCATTCACTCATGTCAAGGTAAATCCAATGACCACGTGCTGTCGCACTACGAGTGGAACACAGGATCCATTTTGATGGGCTACCCGAGCGTCGGTTCGTGGGTGACGTATGGACTGGGGAGTGAAAACCAGAACCTTCCGGGTTTCGTGGTTATCTATGACACACGCGGAGGGCCCTTCTCAGGCCCGGCCAACTGGAATGCGGGCTTCCTTCCCGCCGCCTACCAAGGGACGGTCTTTCGCGCCACGGGCGATCCGATCTTGGACCTGTCTCCCCCGTCTCAGTACGTTACGCCTGAGCAGGAGAGGGCGCGACTGGATCAATTGCACTGGGTGAACCAAAACCATGCAGAGAGTCATCCGGGCAGCACGGAGCTGGCCGCTCGGATCGCTTCCTACGAACTGGCTTATCGCATGCAGATGTGCGCTCCCGAAGCCGTGGACATTTCCGGCGAGAGCGAGGAAACAAAACACCTTTACGGGTTAGACAATTCTGTGACCGAGGGGTTCGGCAAACAATGCTTGCTGGCGCGGCGGCTGGTTGAAAGGGGCGTACGCTTCATCCAGCTTTATAACGGATCCATCGTCAATCAAAACGTGGATACTTGGGACGCTCATGCCAGCATTGTAGGAAACCACGGCATGCACGCCGCCGAAGTGGACAGGCCGATTGCCGGCCTGATCAAGGACCTGAAGCGCCGCGGCCTCCTTGATGAGATTCTGTTGCTGTGGCACTCCGAGTTTGGACGCATGCCGATTTCCCAGCGCGGAGTCGGCCGCGACCACAACCCCGGGGCGCTGACCGTTTTTATGGCCGGAGCCGGAATCAAGGGCGGCCAGAGGATCGGCGCCACCGACGAGATCGGTTACAAGGCCGAGCAGCAAATCGTGACCTGTAACGATCTGCATGCCACCGTGCTGCACTTGCTCGGGCTGGATCACAAACGCGTGACCTATTACTTCAACGGCCGCCACATGAGGCTCACCGACGTCTCCGGCGAATTGATCCCGCAGATTGTCGGCACGGCGTGAAACGCGGAGTCATCGGTCATCGGTCATCGGTCATCGGTCATC
>DASYPF010000263.1:0-6192 GCA_036006905.1 Acidobacteriota bacterium | reverse complement strand
GGTTGCGCTATCAAAGGCGAAGCGCAAGCGGCCAGCAAGACGAAAACTCGGAAACTGTTCTTCATAATATTGTGACTCCCATCATACGATCTTACCGGCTTTGCGTCTCATCCCGCACTGGAATTACCTGGACGAGGGCGTTGTAGTCTGGGATTCCACAAGCGGGATCAGAAATATTACTTTTTATTAACACGTTGCCTTCGGGCCAGTGAGTTTGAATATTGCGTGACCTGATAGGCATAAACTTCACGCTTCCCCGGAATTCACCTGCCACGGAACGTAACAAAACGGCGTCTCCCTCTCGCAGTCCCAAGGCTTGAGCGTCAACCGTACTCATGAAGACTTCGTCGCGTGTGGCGCCAATCAGGGGGTCATATTCAGCTTGGACCATACTGTTAAATTGCTTGCCTCGCCGAGTGCTCAATAAGAACCAGCCCTCGGGGATTTCCTGCTCTCTGGGCACCACTGCGGTAAATCGCGCTTTGCCGTCGCTAGTCTTGAATTTGCCATTTTCGCACAGCCGTGGTCCTCCCCACTGCACCGCGTCGCCTTTCTTTTTGAAGTGTTGGATACCCTGGTATGAAGGCACTGCCCGGGCGATCTCGTCACGGATTTGCTGGACATCTTCGAAATGGATCAGATGTTTACGCTCGGGATAGCTACGTTCGGCCAACTGCATAAAAATTTCCCACTCGGACCTGCTCTCTCCAACGCGTCTACCAGGAATCTCCGGACTGAAAATGATGTACCTTTCTGTGCTTGTCTCAGTTCCGCCTCCGCGTTGCTCATAACGGGTTTGCGCCGGCAGAAGCAAGACAGCCTCCGAGGGCTCTACCAGCATCTGTGACGTAGGCACGATGTCCTGATGAACTCGTACTGGAATCCGCTCCAGTGCCTCACGCACAAATTTCGGCTCAGGCAAAGTTTCCAAGAAATTTCCACCTGCTGAAAAGAGCAGGTCGATGTTGCCTGCGTGCGACGCCTCAATCATTTCGACCGCAGTTAGACCTTTGGTCGCCGGCACTTTGAATCCCCACAGCTTCGAAAACTTTTCGGCCGTCTGCTCGTTGATCGGGTCTCCGCCGGGAAAGTTCGATGGGACGCAACCCACCTCCGCCCCTCCTTGCACTCCGCTGTGCCCTCGAATAGCCATCAGGCCACACTTCTCGCGGCCTATCATTCCTCGGGCTAGCGCCAGATTCACTATCGCTTTTACGTTATCTACTCCGAATGCGTGCTGTGTGATCCCCATACTCCACACGAAGACCGCAGTCTTGGCTCGCGCATACATTTCAGCAAAGCGACGCATGTCAAGCCGAGACGCGCCTGAGTACTTCTCGAGCGATTCCCAAGACTGCTGCGCCAGAGCACTCTTCACGTCATCGAAGCCCGCGGTGTACTGGCGAATGAAGCCCTCATCGATTCCATCGCCCTCAATCAAGCACTTTAGAACACCGCTGAGGAAAGAGATATCGCCACCGGTCTGGATTGAAAAAAATTCATCGGCTAGCTTAGTTCCGAAAAGAGCGCTTTCAAACACGGATGGAACCCAGTAGCGTTCCAGTCCCGGTTCACGGAGCGGATTGATCACAGCAATCTTCGTACCTTTTTGTTTGGCGTAGTAGAGATATTTCGTAGTGACCGGTTGGTTATTAGGCACGTTGCTTCCAATGAAGACCAACAGATCGCTGCCGATCCAATCCTTGTAAGAACAGGTCGATGCTGCCACTCCTAATGTCTGTTTCAAGGCCACAGTACTAGGCGCGTGGCAAACACGCGAGGAGTTATCAATGTTGTTCGTTCCCAGGAAACGCGCTACTTTCTGGGCGACATAATAGACCTCATTGATGATGCCCCGAGACGTAAGATAGAAAGCGAGGCGCTGCGGATCGGTTCTGCGAATATACGAGGAAATGAAACCGAGAGCTTCATCCCAGCGTATGCGTTTAAATCCAATCTCGCCGCGTCTTCGCATCATTGGGTAGGGCAAGCGGCCAAGAGCTCTTAATTCAGCGGAGCTCTTTTCCGCCAAGAGTCCGATATTTTCTAAGAGGCGCGAGTCCATGGCAGGCATCGTGTTGAGGCGCAAAAGTCCCAGTCGAACGGTACACAGGTGCACGCCCTCCATCGTGAAATCGCGCAACCCCGTCGTACCCAGTGCGCAGCCATCGCAAACGCCGTCGCGCAGAATCCGCCAGGCAAAAGGCAATTGGTCGCGGTTCTGCCACACCGTCTTCACTATTTCGAAATAGTGATTGGGTTTAACTTGGCCAAGACCATTGGGTATAAGCCCTGCCCACAGACTTGGATTCCAACGCCGCGCCACTAGATCATTCCCTCCCCAACTTAAGTCTTAGAGAAGATTGCAGAGTAATGGGACAAGTAACTCTGATTCACTGGCGAGATCGGCTCATCAAAAAGCCTCTTGGTTGACGACATACGGGATCTGAGAAATGTTTCCAGCAAGCCAGCGAGTCGTTGTAGGTCCGACTCAGCTAATCACAACCTCGACAGGCAGCTCGGTCAGTTTCGATTTTTTTGAAACGAAATTCAGCTTCTCAAAGCCAATAGCTTTCTTGGTGCGCGGATCCTTTTTCAGGATGACTTCCTCTCCGGTTTCTTCGCACACAACCTTTCGCGGCTTCTCGAACCACACGTCAAGTGTGTTGCCTTCCTTGTCAAAAAACACTCTGATTTTTTTCATTTTTGTCTCTGGTAGACTCTCTTGATTCTATCAGTAAAGTACGCCGTGATGACAAATCCGTCGCCGTTTCGGTGTTTGGCTACCACTGCTGGGTTAATTCGACTTGAGTGGTAAAACCGCTCAATTGCGTGGTATAAACACGCATATGAACACGTTGGCCGAGCTGCTCTCTTCGCGGGTCAAGGCGGAAATATTCCGTCTGCTGTTCGGCCCTTCTGGCGTTGAGCTACATGTTCGCGAGATTGAACGACGCTCAGGCCTCGCCGATGCGACCGTTCGGCAAGAGCTCAAGCGCCTTTCTCGCCTGGGAGTGGTCGAGCCGCGGCGAGATGGGAACCGGAGATACTATCACGCCAACACCGAGCACCCGCTGTACCCCGATATTCGTAACATGGTCCTCAAGACCAGTGGTTTGGCAGACGTTTTGCGGGATGCGCTTACACATTCTGGTATTCGGTTGGCTTTCGTATTCGGTTCGATGGCCCGAAGCAACGGTAAGGCCGGCAGCGACGTGGACCTGATGGTGATCGGGACAATAAGCTTGCGGCAGCTTGGGAAACTATTGTCGGGCGTTGCCACGAAGCTGGGCCGCGAGGTAAACCCTCACGTTCTAACACCAGAGGAGTTCGTGAAACGAAGGAAGGCTCGCGATCATTTCATCACAACCGTGCTCAGCCAACCACGATTGTTCGTGACTGGAAGCGAAGATGAGCTTAAAGCAATGGGTCGATAACGGCTGGCTGCGTCCACACAAAACAAGCCCAAAGGAAGTAGCCGGCTTGTTGGCGATTGTTGAGCGCGATCTGGTCGACGCCGAAGGCGAGATATCTGCCGATTGGCGGTTCGGTATTGCCCACAATGCTGCCCTTGGAGTGTGAAGGCGCAACCGGGCGCAAGCAGACGCGGGCGACCATCGGGAGCCTGCGTCTGCTTGCGCCCGAAGCGGAGGACGCCGGGGCGGGTGAATGCCGAGTGGAAGACCGGCGCTTTTTGCCGGGCTGCAGCCGGCAGATCCCGACCCGGCGGCCGCAGCGGTTGCGCCGAACCGCAACGAACCCAGAAAAAGCGCGGCGGCCCGTACCAGGTCGCCTAAGGAGCGCCAATCTTGACCGCCGCTACCGCAGCACGATGTGGATTTCAAGGCAATGTCCGGACTTAAACCCAAGGTCCGGGAGGGTACCACGTGCTGTTGAAAGGCTGACCGATTGCCAACGCTTTCACCAGGGGTCCGAGAAACACAGCAACCTCCCGCACGATCTGCCTGAGGTCATCTGGTGCGCTCAGATTGCTTTTCCGGAGAAACGCTCGCCACTGACTTTGCTTTGTAGCATCCTCTGCAAAAGTCGCTGTCAGGCCCACGGGCTCGGCGGGAATCTCTGTTTGGCGATTGTCAAAAGTCTTCTTGATGGCCCTCGACAAAGCATTTCCCTCAAAATCGAAGTGACGAGATAATAGCCAAATGTCGAAAAAGTCCTTCATGCGACTGTTGATACTACCCAGCCTCACCATTGCTTCAAGCTTCTCCGCAATACCAGTCTCGCGGTGATAACCCAGGAGGCGAGGGGCCGGAAAATCCAGGATTGTCGGATAATCCAAAAGGACAGGCGGAACTGACAGTTCGTCACCAAATCCCATATCCACTTGCATAGAGATTCGCGGCGAGCCTAGACTGCCGCGGAAGCGCACTCGGACACCTTCGTAATCCGCCTCCTCTACAATTTTCTCTCCCTTAACAGTGCGGGCATCGAAAACCAAGCCGTCCGGCTCAACTTCCAGAGTGCATACTTCCTTGACCAGAGCGACGTTGCTGTCAACGTCGTTGCTCAGCCGCCCAAGAAGATCTATATCCAGTGTTGGTCGGGAAAGGGACTCTTTCCACACCACCAGCATGAGAGCTCCCTTGAGGATGAATTTCTCGGCGTAGGGAGATTGCGACAACCGGTAGAGGAATCGTTCCATCGCAAAGTACTGCAGCAGCTCCCCGAATGGACGGCCGGTCTCTTGAGCCTTGTTGTAAAGGCGTTGCCGCACTGATGCAACGAGGTTTTTCTTGGGAGTTTCGGTCACAGAACTGCCTCCAGATAGGGCCTCAGTACCTTTTCTACTCGGCAGATGCGCGCATAGCGTAGGAGGCGTTCCACGCTGAAACTCTTACGCCGGCGATAGAGTTTGAGTGCTTCCACGGCCGTGTCCAGACCAATTTTATTGCGGTATTTGAAACAGTCTGCCAGTGTTTTCTCGGCACTGTACACTCGCACAGGAACTCTATCGACCGCATGGGTTTCGATTCCTTCGCTGAAAGCCCGTCCGCTGAACCAAAAGACACGTACCGGGGGATGCCGCAGTCGTGGAGGTTCTGCTCCTTTTAGCACTGCCACGTAAACCTCGTGGGGAACCTGTGTAGTCATCTCGTGGAAGGCCAGAGCAGAAATCAGGCAGATGACGCCATTAGATATTTTCAGCGCCACCGTCACGAGATCCGGATTGGCAAGCGGCTGCCCGGAAAGCCGGTATAGTCCTCGACCAAGGGGCTCGATTATCCCCTGGTCTCTCATGGCATACAGCGTCCTAGGGTGTATGCCCAGGCGAATGGCTTCTGTTGTTCTGAGGGGCCGGCGCCGTCCGCGAAAAATCGCCTTGGCCTCACCAACCTTGCCGCTACTTTGTTTCATGGCTGCCGCCTTAGGATAAAAAGACCTATAAATATTAATAACTATAGGTAATATTATCCATAGCGACGGACGGTTTGTCAAACGCTCGCCGGGAGCAGCGGAAAGTCGATTACTGAGCTACAGAGACTCAGTGTTACCAATTAAGACCATCGATTTAAAGAATAGCTTTGCTAAGGCATTGAAAGCAGTCAAGATTTCCGATTTCCGTTTTCACGATCTGCGGCACACATTCGCCAGCCAACTGGTCATGAATGGTGCCGATCTGAATACGGTTCGGGAACTTTGGGCCACAAGAGCATCAAGATGACACTGCGATACGCGCACCTTTCCTCGGCACACAGAAAGCGCGCGATCGCTTTGATAAATCAAGCACTTGGTGGCAATGCGGAAACAAAACCGGCACAAAAACCGGCACAGGGGAAGATTGAGTTTCTTTGGAGTGACTGTAAGTTATTGAAAAGTTGGCTCCTGAGGTAGGACTCGAACCTACAACCCTCCGGTTAACAGCTTAACGCAGTAATGCTATCATGTTGGTTCTTCGTCGTTCTAGCCTGGATCACAAGATGGTTTTACAGGGTGTTCGGCATCGAATTGTTCAGAAATTGTTCAGTGAACAACCCTGTGACGCGAGATAAGTCACAAAGCGCCGATCTAATCTGTCTGATCGGCTCTGATCGCTCGCCGGCAAATCTCCTCAACTGCTTTAGTTTCCTCTGTTAAGTGGAGTTTTAGGTCTTCTTGACAGTTGGCAACAAGCTTTATCATCGAACCGAGGCCAGCGACAAGGGCATCTTCCAACCAGTTCTCGGAAGGTGC
>DASYPF010000262.1:0-8026 GCA_036006905.1 Acidobacteriota bacterium | reverse complement strand
GCAGGATCTGGAAGCACTCGATTGGAAGCAATTATCTGATGACCGATTGCGCCTTGCCTGGGAAGGGGAAGACGATGCCCTCTACGACTACTTATAGGCAAGGGCAATTGGTGGTTGTAAATGTACCATTCTCCGATCATTCCGGCTGTTTCTCTGCGGGCTGAAACCCAGACTGCCATCTCGCTACTCCTGTTTACTGTTTTTCTGTACGCCCAAAAGGCAACTCCCCCAACTGCTACCGTTCCTAAAACTTCGCCCTTTGCCGCAGCCGGCGTCATGTTCAAGGATGTAACCGTTGCTGCAGGCCTGTCCTCCTTCAAGCATCTCTCGGGAACGCGTTTGAAGAACTACATCATTGAAGCGCCAGGCTCGGGGTGCGCTTTCTTGGATTACGACAACGACGGCTGGCTGGATATTTACCTGGTGAACGGTTCCACCTACGACGCGATTCAGAACCGGGCGCCCGCTCCCCATGCGGCCCTCTTTCACAACAATCACGACGGCACGTTTACCGATGTGACGGCCAAAGCCGGAGTCTCCAACGATCGATGGGGCCAGGGCGTGTGCATTGGGGATTTTGACAACGATGGGTGGGAAGACATCTACGTGACCAATTACGGAAAAAACCGGCTCTACCACAACAATGGCGACGGCACTTTCACCGACGTAGGGGAGAAAGCCGGAGTAGCAGTGGACGGCTGGACTACCGGGTGTGCCTTTGGCGACTACGATGCCGATGGCAAGCTTGATCTGTTCGTTGCCGGCTATGTCGATTTCGACCTGAATCATTTACCTCCGCCCGCAGTCGCGGAAGGGGGAGAAAATGAAAAAAGCGCTGAAGCACGCCAGGCGCCGGCTGGCGTCGGCGCCGCCTACGCAGCCGGCGCCAATTATTGCCAGTACCGCGGACAGCGCGTCATGTGCGGGCCGCGTGGCCTGAAAGGGGCCCGCGACTACTTATTTCACAACAATGGAAATGGAACTTTCACAGACGTAAGCAAAGAGGCGGGAGTGAGCGACCCGAAAGGCCTGTACGGTTTCGGTGTCGCCTGGTTTGATTTCGATGACGACGGCAAACTGGACTTGTTTGTCGCCAATGACTCCACTCCGAATTATCTTTATCGCAACCGGGGAGACGGCACCTTCGAGGATGTCAGTTACAGTTCCGGAACCGCGCTCAATGAAAGCGGCCGCGAGCAGGCGCACATGGGCGTGGCGATTGGAGATTATGACAATGACGGCCGCGATGATATCCATGTCACCAACTTTGCGGACGACTCGAACGTCTTGTATCACAACGATGACGGCAGAAATTTTTCCGACGTCACCTTTCCTTCCGGTGTGGGCGAGCTCACTATTCCTTTCCTGGGATGGGGGACGAACTTTTTTGACTACGATAACGACGGATGGATCGATCTCTTTGTCGCCAACGGCCATGTTTACCCTCAAGTGGATAGCACAGGTTGGAATACTTCTTACAAACAGCGCGCATTACTGTTTCGAAATCTGAAGACAAGATTTGCTGAGATCGGCGCATCGGGCGGGACCGCGCTTTACATGCCGCGCTCGTCGCGCGGATCGGCCGTGGGAGATTTCGACAACGATGGAGGCATCGATGTTTTGCTGAACAACATCGACGACTCTCCATCGTTGATCCGCAATGATGGTGGAAACAAAGCGGGACATTGGCTGGAAATCCGCTTGACGGGAAGCGTGCCGCAGAAGTGCCCGCGCGACGCGATCGGCTCGGTAGTCTTTTGCACTGCCAACGGTGTACGCATGCGAGGGGAAGTGGCCAGCGGCAGAAGTCACATGTCTCAATCTGATCTGCGCGTGCACTTTGGATTGGGGACGGCCAACAAGGTGGAGCGATTGGAAGTGCGTTGGGCCAACGGGCGTACCGTGGAGTATAGAATTCCTAAAGTCGATTCGATTGTAACTGTTGACCAAAGGAAGGGTGTTCTTGGGAAATGAATGCATGACGATGGCTCGGGCGCGAAAAACAAAATTCCGCAGGTTTGCAATGCGAATATCAAAAAACGACCAGAAGGCGTAACTCAGAAAAGCAGTGGCGAGAATGTGTGGGCGTTGTGACAATTCTTTCAGCCCGGAGGGCGAAAGAATGTTAGCCCACGGCGCAAGCCGTGGGTCACAGGAAAATCTTTGCATCGAAGCCCCGGTAGGGGCGAAAGAGATTTCTTGCCGCAACCATTGTTTCGCCCCTGCCGGGGCTTTTTCTTTATCAAGTGATCCGTCTTCCCACGGCTTGCGCCGTGGGCTAACGTTTTTTCGCCCCTGCCGGGGCTTACTTCATGTATTTGCGGCAATCATCTTCGGTCTTGCATTCTGTCTCCTTGCAGCACAAAGCGGCAACATCACCTTCACCGACATCACCGCCGCCTCCGGCATCCACTTCAAGCACGAAGCTTCTAAGACCAGCGAGAAGTACCTGATCGAGACCATGGGATCAGGCGTGGCGGTGTTCGACTTTGACAACGACGGCTGGCTGGATGTTTTCTTCGTCAACGGCGCGCGCCTTGCCGATCCGATGCCAAAGGGCGCAGCCCCGGATAAGAGAGAGAGCCGTTACTTTGACCGGCTGTATCGAAATAACGGCAATGGGACTTTCACCGACGTAACGGAGAAAGCGGGAGTGAAGGGCTCCTATTATGAAATGGGTGTCGCCGTTGGAGACTACGATAATGACGGCTTCCAGGATCTTTACGTCACCGGATTTGGCCGCAACACGCTCTATCACAACAATGGAAACGGAACGTTCACCGATGTGACCGATCGCGCCGACGTTGGCGCGGGCGGCTGGTCGGCCAGTGCCGGTTGGTTTGATTACGACAATGACGGGAAGCTGGATCTTTTCGTCTGCCGCTACATGGTTTGGGATTTTTCGATGAATCTGTACTGCGGGGACCACAAGCCCGGCTACCGTGCCTATTGTCATCCCAGCCACTTCAAAGCAATTTCGTCACTGCTGTTTCACAACAATGCCGACGGCACATTCACCGATGTTTCGCAAAAGTCAGGGATCGCGTCAGTTCCCGGTAAAGCATTGGGTGTCGCCTTTATAGACTACGACCACGATGGATGGATCGACATCTGCGTGGCCAACGACTCGGTGGCGCAGCAGCTTTTTCACAACAAAGGGGATGGGACTTTCCAGGATGTCGCACTCGGGGCAGGAGTGGGCTATGACGAGAATGGGAAGTCTTTCGCCGGGATGGGGATCGATTGCGCCGACTATGACAACGACGGCTGGCCGGACATCTTCATTACTGATCTGTCCAATGAGTTGTACGCCTTGTTTCATAACAGCCGCGACGGAACATTTTCCTATGCGACCACAGAAAGCGGGGTGGGCCATGCCACCCGTCTTTACTCGGGATGGAGCACTCGCTTTTTAGATTTTGATCACGATGGCCTCAAGGACATTTGGGTGGCGCAGGGGCATGTGCTCGACACGATCCAATTGACCGCCGGTAACTTGCGTTATCTGGAGCCGCCGCTGATGCTGAAAAATGCTGGAGGAAAATTCGTGGACGTATCGACCTCGCTGGGCAAGGCTTTTGCCCAACCCTGGGCGGGAAGGGGAGCCGCCTTCGGCGATCTGGATAATGACGGAGACATCGATATTGTAGTGTCTAACTCTGATCAGTCTGCCTATGTCATGCGCAACGACGGAGGAAATACAACGGGGAACTGGCTGATGGTTCGCGCTGAAGGAACCAAGAGCAATCGGGATGGGATTGGAGCCCAAATCAAAGTCGTCTCTTCTTCCGGACTGGCGCAGTATGCAACGGTTAACACCGCCGTCGGTTATTGTTCGTCGAGCGATCGGCGGGTGCATTTTGGTCTGGGTCGCGACAGTTCGGCCAGTTTGGAGATTCACTGGCCATCTGGAATTACTCAGAAAGTCGACGATGTCCGGGCCAACCAAGTGCTGGTGGTGAAGGAAACAGGCCAATCACCGCCAAGAGGGAACGCGGCAAAGCCGCAACCAAAAATAAAAGATCGACGGAGTAAGCTGAATTCTGGAGCATGAAGGCACTCGAGCAAAACATTAGCCTGGCAACCCTTACTGGCGTGCCTTCATGCTCCAGAATTCAGCTTATTTCCGTGTACTCCGTGTCTTCCGTGTCCTAAATTCGCTTTTGGCCAGGCACCATCCAGTGTACCAGTGTAAAGGATGTCCTGGCACAGTACACCTGCGTGGCCGCCCGCCGCCACTGCTAGAAAAAAAGCAATCCAATCTAATGGAGCGGGAATATCCAGTCAAACGAAGGATGAATTGAAAAGCGCCGGGACACGGGAGTAAGCTTGGCGCAAACGGGAGGAAAATCATGAGATGCGCAATTCTCGCCTGCGCTTTTCTTCTTTCTGCACCCTTCGGCTGGGCCCAGCAGGACATGGGAGTCATCACCGGCGTCATCACCGACGCGACTGGAGGTTCTGTTCCCGGCGCTAAAATCACCGTAGTTAACCGTCAGACCAACGAAAGCCGCTCCGTCGAAAGCTCGGAAGCAGGCAGTTATACCGTAGGGCCGCTCCGCATCGGCAGTTACGACATCACGGTGGAAATGCCGGGATTTAAGAAAGCGGTTTGGCAGGGCATCGTGCTGCATGCGCAGGACCGCGTTCGCGCCGACTTCCGTCTTGACGTGGGCGAAGTCGCCGAGACGGCGACCGTAACGGCCGAAGCGCCGCTCCTTCAATCAGAGACATCGACTTTGTCTCACGTCGTCGGACAGAAGGAAATTAACGATCTGCCGCTCAATGGCCGCAACTTTCAGCAGTTGGCCTGGCAAACGGCCGGCGTGATGCCTGCCACCCGGAGTCGCGACCGGGAAAGCGGCTTCAACTCCCACGGGCAACCGATGACGCAAAACAGTTTCATCATCGATGGCATCGACAATAACAACAATGTGATGGGAATGCAGGACCGCAAAATGCAGGTCGTCGTTCCCTCACTCGATGCGGTGGCAGAATTTACGGTGCAAACGAGCAATTACTCGCCTGAGTTCGGCCGTAACTCCGGCGCCGTGATGATCGTCAGCGTCAAGACGGGCACCAACCGCTTCTCCGGCACCGCCTACGAGTTTATTCGAAACGACATATTCGACGCGCGCGATACTTTCAATTATGTGGACCGGAACGGCGACGGCAAGGCCGACCCCGAAGTGCTGCGGCAAAACCAGTTCGGCGCCACGTTCGGGGGCCCGATCCGCCGAGACAAGACTTTTTTCTTTGTTAGCTGGGAGAGCAGGCGTGAACGTCGCGAGCAGTCAGATCGAGCGGTCGTCCCCACAGCGGCGGAGCGCAATGGCGAATTTGACCCGCGCGTACGCGTCATAACCGATCCACTGACGGGAAAACCCTTTCCTGGAAACAAAATTCAGAGGGACCGCTTTGATCCGACGGCCGCCAAATTGTTGGAACTTTGGCCGCTGCCAAACTTTTCCGGCTCAGGCACGCGAGCCAACTTCATTCGAAACCCACCTTGGAGCACCGACCGCGATCAGATCGACACGCGCATCGATCACAATCTATCTGAAAGCGACAAGTTGTTTGCGCGCTTCAGCATTTCGCCCTTTAAGAACCTCAGAGCTTCGGTGTTTGACCTTCCTGCCCGAGGAGGGCAGGACAATGACCGCGCGGTTGACGACAACGATGCTGCTAGTGTCGCGCTATCTTACACTCGAATTTTTACACCCACCTTAGTGAACGAATTCCGCTTCGGCTTCATCCGGCAGAAGGTAGACAAGCGGGAGCTGTCGGCCGAACCGCTTTCGGAACTAACAACGCGCTACGGGATCAAAGGAATCCCGGGAGGTGAAAGGCTTTTCGGGCTGCCACAGTTTCAGTTCACCGGCGCCATCAGCTATCAGGGCCTGGGGGAGCCGGGCTCCATGCCCAATTTCAAGGTTCATGAAGTGCGACAGTATCTGGACAACATCTCCTGGAACCGCGGCTTGCATAATTTCAAATTTGGAATCGATTTCCGCTGGAACCGATCAGACATCTTCGGCGGCAACAGCTCGCATGGAAACTTCACATTCGACGGGCAGTTCACCGGCGTCAGCTTCGCCGATTTCCTCCTGGGTTGGCCCGCCTCGGCTGCGCTCAGTTCGACGCTGACGGGAAACATGCGCTTCCGGAATTACATGTTCTATGCTCTCGACGACTGGAAGGTTACGCCGCGGCTGACCTTGAATCTGGGTCTTCGTTACGAGCTGACCAGCCCCTGGTTTGAAGAAAGCGATCGCATGAACGCGCTGGTCATTTCGCCGGGTCCGGATTTCAACACCATTCGGCCAGCCGGCTACTGCGGAGGATCCTGGTCGTGCCGGGCCCTGGTCAACACGGATGTGGACAACTGGGCGCCGCGCATCGGATTCGCCTACCAGTTGACGCCGCGCACTGTGGTGCGCAGCGGTTACGGGGTTTTCTACGGCGGGCAGGGATCGCTTGGGGCGGACGCCCGCATGATCAATAATTTTCCTTTCAACCGCAGCGTCACGCTCCAGTCGGCCACTTCGCGCCCTGCAGTCCAACTGGCCGGCGGTCTGCCACCCGATGCTCTGGGGTCGGAAACCAATCCGCCCGACAACTTGAACTGGAACGTTTGGGAATCAGACTTTCCCGAACCGACGATTCATCAATGGAATCTCGCAGTACAGCGCGAAATTGTCACCGGATTCTCTTTGACTGCGGCCTATGTCGGCTCGGCATCCAGCCACCTGATGGACGCTTACAATTGGAACGGGTCGCCCCCGGGGCCGCCGGCGACCGAGCGGCAGCGCCGCCGCATCCCGCAGTGGAACACCATTTCTCTACGCGCGCCTTTTGGCCACTCCGTCTACCACGGTCTTGACCTGCAGTTGGAGCGCAGGTTCGCGCAGGGATTCTCGCTGTCAGCCGCTTATACATGGAGTCATTCGATCGACAACGTATCAGAGCAGTTTGGTTCCGGCGGTGGAGGCCGCCAGGATTTCCGAAACATCGATGCGAGTCGCGGGAACTCAGAATTTGATTATCGGCATCGATTCGTCAGCGCTGCGCTTTACGAGTTGCCGGTTGGAAACAGCCGGCGCTGGTTGAGTCGCTCTGGGGCATTGAATCAGTTCTTCGGAGGCTGGGAGCTTTCCGGTTTGGTCTCCGCGCAGACCGGGCATTACTTTACGCTCACTGTTCCCAACGCTCGCCAGCGTCTTGGCGCCACAGGCGTGGGGCAGTGGTTTCCAGACAGAGTGGCCAGTGGAAAACTTTCACGCCGTACGGCGGACCAGTGGTTTGACACTTCGGCGTTTGTCGTGCCGCGCAATGCGGACGGCAATTTCAGGCTGGGAAACGCCGGGCGGGGGATTCTCAACGGCGATGGTCCCTTCGATATCGATCTAGGCTTAGTGAAGTCATTTTCAATCCGCGAAGGCGTCAACTTGCAGGTTCGATGGGAGGTCTTCAACGTTACCAATAGCCCCACTTTGTCGGATCCGGTTACGAACATTGAAAGTCCTGATTTTGGGAAAATACGAAACACTGTCAGCACGCCGCGGCAGATGCAGTTCGCGCTCCGCCTGGCGTTTTGAAGGTCAAAGAGAAGCTTGAAAAAATCAGCAAGGTTGAATTCCGTGCATTACCGCCGAGCGATTACCTGAAGGTGGATCCGCTATGGAATGACGTCGTAGAGCAGGTTGTCGAACGAGTCCGTGGCACGGTTAAGCAAGGCACAATGTGGCGCGTTCCACGAAACGACTTCTCTGTTCTTCGTGATCAAATTCGTCGCCATGCTGGGCGGACCGCCTAACACGCCGATAAATCAGTCGTCGATGCAGCTGCTGACGCGTGCTGCATCGGTTCCCTCGCTCGCGAAGAACGCTCGCTCGGCGCGAGTTATCGCCAAAATCGTTGGACAGATGAGGTGGTTCCTTGATCCTAAGGGCGAGAAGCTGTACATTCTTCCGAAATGAGTTATCAAAACATCATTACGATTGAGCCCGACAAGCGGGGTGGCAAA
>DASYPF010000261.1:0-4359 GCA_036006905.1 Acidobacteriota bacterium | reverse complement strand
TCCATAGATAATATGTGTGTGGACGTCGTCTGGAGAGACCTATGTCAGATTTTGGACTAACGGACAAACGGAACATTCAATCGCGCCGTTTCGTTGAAGTGCTATGAAAATCGGTTTGCTAGTATTTTGCTTCCTATTCTTGCCAACGCAAGAAGTTATAGCGCAAGAAAAGCTCTCGCCAAACCAGACCGTCGCCAGAAAGATCGAGCCCGGCAAGACTGATCGCTTCTCGATTGCCCTTAATGACGGTGACTATTTCAACGTTTCGATTGGTTACAAGGGCAGGATCAACTTTTTTCTTCTGAATCCCGACGGAACGATTGCTCGCCGGGTCATTACCTCGTCGACCGAGGCGAAAGGATCGTTTGTGTTCGCCGCCGAAGGCGCCGGTTCGTACTCGTTCAAGATTGAGAATCCGGGCAACCAGTCAGCCGGTTATGAATTAGGAATAGGGGAAGTACTCTCCCTCAACGAGCGCCTTAAGCCAGAGCCCAGGGCAGATCCATTTCCGAGCCCGCGTATTCAGACGCTGCGCAAGCAGATTGAAGCCGGCAATTCAAATGCGGAAGCCTTCTGGAAAGAGATCGCCGAACACGGCACGCCATTTGTAGAACCGTTTGGTTCAGATGGCAAATATCAACTGGTAACTTTCCTGTGGCGAACCACGCACGACACGAGAAATGTTTTCGTCATCGGTTCTTTTCTGGGAGTTGGTGCGCCGGCTGACTATGCGATGCATCAAATTCCCAATTCGGACGTTTGGTATTTGACCTTGAAGCTACCCAGTGGCGCCCGGTTTACCTATCAACTGTCGCCAAACGATCCGCTGACCTTTGAAGGTCCTCGTGCCGCCCAGCGGGCCGCGACCAGGCAGTCCGATCCGTTCAATCCTCATCGATCAGAATGTCCGCCAAATACCAGTAAGTTCAGATGTCAAAGCGTGGCGGAGTTACCTGGAGCCCCGCTGCAACCTTGGATTGTTCCCAAACCTGAAATTGCTGAAGGCCGCGTCGAGAAACAAACGATCAAGAGCACGAATCAGAAAATTGACCGTCCATTTTCCGTATACACGCCTGCCAATTACAAGACAGATGGTCCGCCCAATGCGCTGTTAATTTTGTTTGACGGAGAAGATTTGCCGAACGATCCGTATCCGCTGACGACGCTGAACAATCTTATTGCGGCTTCCAAGATTCCACCGACAGTAGCGGTATTTGTCGAAAACGTTCCACGTCGCCGACTGGTAGATCTCGTCGCGAATCCTGAGTTCGCCGATTTTATGGCAAACGAACTTGTGCCCTGGGTTCGATCACATTACAACGTCACAAAAGATCCGAAACAAACCGTTGTCACGGGCTACAGCGCGGGCGGACTTGCTGCGCCCTATGTCGCCCTGCGTCACCCCGAGGTCTTTGGCAACGTCCTCAGCCGATCTGGCGCCTTTTGGTGGTCGTTTGAACACAGCGAGGGAATCTGCGGTCCGCGCTGTCCTGACTCGGGAGGAAGAGGAGGAGAAAATTCCAAGGACGCAACCACCGAAGGCAACTTCATGGTGAAGCAATTCCTCGCGAGTCCGAAGCTGCCGTTGCGTTTCTATCTTGCGGCGGGAACATTTGAAATCGACAGGGACGGTGGTGGTGGCAATATTCTGGAAAGCACGCGCCACTTGCGCGATGTGTTGCTGGCAAAAGGGTATCAAGTTCACTATCAGCAGTTCGTCGGCGGCCACGATGGTTTGAGTTGGCGTGGGACGCTCGCTGACGGCCTCATCGCATTGCTCGGGGTTCACTAGAGTCGCACGCACGCACTTAAGCGTGTGGAATCGGACGTCTCGGGGCCGCTGGGAATCGCAGACAGCTACTAGCATTGACTGACGGTATCAACCTAAAAATCCTCGCTGGAAAAAAGATCAATTTTGTGAGAATTCATGACCGATCTTGACTTCAATGTGAGTGCGAAAGTGTGTGTAACAGAAAACAGGCGATGCCAAGATTAACTGCGTCGCCCGTCTCGTCACCCACCGCGATCCCATCCAACTTTGCCTGCCCGTCAGGGATAGTGGCGAGCGATGCAGCATATTGTGCATCGAGATACGCTGCCTGTGCAGGATACGGACGCGGGCCGCTTCGCGGGCTCAGACGGCCTACGTCTCTTCAAGATGTAAAAACTCCAGGGTGCGGCTTCGCCGCACTAGGCGCTCGAATACGAGCGCCAGGCCCTCTCGCTTTCCCGTGAACTGGGGGATCTACTTTATCCGGCAAGGCAGTAAGATCCTCTGGGAAGTGAAGGGCGAACGCGTTCAGAAGTCTTTCTTCAACTATACGAACCCTCAATAAAGCTCCGTGCGTTGACGCACCAAATTTCTTGGGCTATACTTCGGATAGCCCGAGGAGGCTGTAACGATGATCACGAAGGTTCAGAAATGGGGCAACAGTCAAGGTCTTCGCTTGAGTAAGGAGCTGCTGTTCGACGCCGATATCGCGGTGGGGGACGGGGTGAATGTAGTGGCGCGCAAAGGCACTCTTATTGTAACACCCATTCGCCGCGTGCGCGGTGGGCACGACCTCCGGGAACTTGTCGGACGCATCTCTAAGGACTACAAACCTGAAGAACTCAACTGGGGTCCCCCCGTTGGCCGCGAGGTTTGGTAGATGGCGCAGTATGTTCCTCGGAAGGGGGACTTTGTCGTCCTCTCTTTTGACCCGCAGTCAGGTCACGAGCAACGAGGGCATCGCCCAGCCCTCGTTGTTAGCAACGACCTATTCAACAAGCACACGGGCCTCTGTATTGCTTGTCCCATTACCAACACCCGCCGCGGCCATCCCTTCCACGTGTCGATTCCAGAAGGCCAGGACATAACCGGTTTCGTGATGGTTGAACAGATCAAGTCGATCGACTTCCGCTCTCGGAGGGCCAGGCGCATCGGAAGGGCTCCGCCGCAGGTTCTGGAGGAGGCACTGTCGATCCTGGATGCCTGCATCTATTGAGCGCCAAAGGCGCATGCACCAACATCTATGAGCGCCAGTGACCGGTTGGCGCGTGGGACATGCCAAGGTGGAGACATCTCCAGAGGGTCGGATTGTCATGAAGAATGGCGGCGTGGGTCACGACGCTGCAGCCGAGCAGTAGTTATGGGCTTTTTCGACTTTCTGAAGCCAGGTGATCCGGTGGATAAGGCCGCACGGCGTTTCGCCAGAATGCTGGTCTCATGGCAGCAGGCGAATCCCGGCCAGCCGATCGGCGCGGCCGTCGAACCAGCCGCCGTGGCCCTGTTGCGCCGCATGACCCCCGAGGGACCGCGCAGTCCCGCGCTCGAACTCTTTTTGAGCGGCGGACTGGTCAGCGACGTCCGCGAATTCTGCCGAGCGCTAGTGGAGTTCGAGACCGGTATCAGCCCGGGGGACACTGAGGCATATGCCCGGCTGATCCGAGCCGTCGATCAGGAGCTGGCTGCTGCCGGCTACTATTGAATGAACACCGTGCGAAGGGACTGTTAGGCCAGCCGTTTACGGCTGGTCTGGAGTTTGGACATTTTGGAGAGACGGCCGGTGAGCCGTCTTATCGTAGCGATCCGCCGATCCGTTACGATGAGACGGCCCTCAGGCCGTCTCTCCGCTCCGAAAATCTACACAGCAGCCGTAGTAGAGACGCGGCGCTGCCGCGTCTCAACGCAACAATTCAGCTATTCGTTCGGATGAGACGGCGCACCGCGCCGTCTCTACCATGAGATCCAACGGCGTGCTGAAATGTCCAAAGCCCAGGCCAGCCCGGTCGCTTTGCCGAGATCGACTCGATCAACTTCGCGCCGCGCATCAAGGCACGCGTGCTTCTGCTGGGCGGGCGCGGCCATGGCGACTGCAATCCGTCTCCAAAAAATTCGCGACGAGCGAATGGATACGGTACGTGCCTACGTCACGAAGATGCGGTCCGATCAGATCGAGCGCGCCAGGCGGAACTTCGAGCTCCGTCCCATACACCCGGATCGCGTTGGATATGAAATCGATCAGGCGGCGGATCCCGACGCCGTCATTGTCAGCGAAAATCTTACTGGCAGCAATGGACTCTTCCGTCTCAGGAACTAGGTTTTCTTGGTGCGCAGAAAGTTCACAAAATGGTCAAATTTTTGAAGCAGTACCGAGGCCACCATGGGGCTTGTCCCCATGGAGCCGTGATTGGAAACTAACTGTACCGCAACTTACGTCTCCCGCCACCACGGGGCTTGCCCCCGTGGAGCGATGACTTCCGACTATCGAGTGAACGATTTTAAAGTCGGCAGTGGGCACCGGCGCGACCGATTAGTTTTTCAATCATCGCTCCACGGGGGCAAGCCCCGTGGTGACGCAGGAGCAACGGCCGCTC
>DASYPF010000260.1:0-13232 GCA_036006905.1 Acidobacteriota bacterium | reverse complement strand
TGGTGCAGTCGCAAAGTGTCACATCGGCGCGCCGCTCCCTTCCGGTCGCGGCTCTGTGGGCGCCGGCGTCAACGCTGCCGCGCACCGACCCAAACTGCGCGCGTGTTTTCTTCATCTGGCTCCTGGGTAAAAATCGGCTTTTGACCGCCAAAAATCGCGTCAAAGATTTTCACAGACATTTAGACGTCAAAAATTACTTCCGCCTCCCACCCAGAATTCATTTTAGCAACCTTCAGACCATGCCATGTTACGCCCTTTATTTCTGTTTGGAAGGTGTGTTTCGCGAGGTCAAAGCTCCCCCCCTTCACCGTGGCGGAACACTCCGATGAGGTAACGCTTACCTGAAACTGGACAGGAAAAAAGCAATGTAAATTAAACTCCTGCAGCAGCCGTCTTAGCCATTGGTGCAGCAATTGTTCGTAGGAAGGTTCGCCTTCAGATCCTTCGGCCTTCAAGGAGATCTGAATCGAGAGAGGGCGCAATTCTGATGGCCTGAAATCTGCCTGGCCGATCAGCGAAAACATCCCTTCGGCGGCGTTGGTCAAAAGTTCCGCCATAGTTTCTCCATAAATCCGCAGTCCCAAATCCGCCGTATGCTCCAAGTCTTGAAATTTTTCCATGGCTGTTACCAACAGGAGTGCCAGCCCGCTTGCGAAGTGCACATTCCCGCAGCGGCATCGCTTCAAGGCTTCGTCTTCTCGGAGAATGCGGAATACCGAATGTAGACCGGCATTCGCAATTCATCCTTCGCCATTGTCGTCTCCCCTTTTATAATAGCTTCATGGTGTGCGCCCGCCTATGCCTGCTTTTTTTCCTGCTCTCTGTTTATCTTCACGCCGACGCTCAGCGGCGCTACAGCATCCGGGTTCAAGCCGATTACGTTCGAGTTCCCCTGACCATCCTCGATCCGTCGGGGCACCCGTTGACAGACATCCGGGCTGAAGATCTAAAAGTCTTTGAGAATGGCAAGCCGCGTCCGATCGTCAACTTTGTCCAGGATCAGGGTCCCGTTTACGTGGCACTGGCGATCGACAGCTCCGGGAGCGTGCAGGAAGAGTTGGGCGAATTGAAACATTCGGCCCAGCAGTTTGCGCGCCAGTTTTCAGACCGGGATCGGATCTGTGTTGCCACGTTCTCCAGCGATGTTGAACTGCTTCAGGACTGGACGCACAACAAGCGAAAGGTGCGGCATTCCATCGATTCGGTCTCGAAGGGGTTTCGCACCGCGCTGTACGATGCGCTCTATGCGCTGGCCGAGGAGCAATTGAAAAATGTGGAAGGGAAGCGCGCCATCATTCTGCTTACCGACGGGCTCGACAACGACAGCAGGCTGAGCCTGGAGGATGCGCGGCGGGCATTGTTGAAAGACTCCATCGCGCTGTACGTGGTGAGCAAAACAAGAATCCTCGAGTTGGAAGTGCAGAAGAGCCAGCGCGTCCAGTTCCTGCAACGCGTACTGAAAGACCTGACGGGGAAGTCAGATGACGTAGTACAAAAGATCGTGCAGAAGAAGGAACGCCAGATGACGGAGTTGGCGGACGCGACCGGGGGGCGTATCTTCTTTCCTGACCAGCCGAGCGAGTATCACAACATTTATGAACAAGTCGCCCGCGAATTGAAGCAGCAGTACCTGCTGACGTATCCGCCGCTCAGTCCAGAGCGCAATCTAAGAGAATTCAAGAAGATCGAAATTGACCTGCCGGCGAAAGCAGCAACACTGATTTACCGCAAGGGATATTACTGAATTGCGGATTGTGGATTGCGGATTGCGGATTTAGGGACCCCGAAGAGCCGCGTCGGTAAGGGTCTGCAGCAGGCCCTGGAGTGGGGGAGCGGGTGAGTGGGAGACAGGGTGTTATTCTCTGTGCAAGCTCCGCGGTCTTTGCGCCTCTGCGGTGAATTCCCTTAGTTTTTCACCGCTGAGATGCAGAGTGCCCCAAGGTTGCAAGAGAAAACGCCTTGTCCTCCACTCTCCCCCTCAAGGGCCTGAAGCAGGCCGTTACCGTCGCGGTTATGTTTTTTTCTCGTCCGTAGACCCACGTGCCGCGCTTCTCTTGTGGTAGAATGCGTCAACATCCGTCCTGATGTGAGTTTAATAAATCATGGATTGTCAGCAGTGCCAGCATCCTAACCCAGCGTCCGCAACCGCTTGCCAGAAATGCGGCTCGCTTCTTGAGGACACGTCGGGTTTGGAGACCAGTCCGGGCCTCCAAGTGTCTCCCTTTTTCGCCATAAAGCGGACGGCCGAGCGGCCTATTTATCTGAATCCAGGCGACTCATTCGGGCCGCGCTACGTGATTGAATCCATTCTGGGTGAGGGGGCGATGGGCGTTGTGTATCGCGCCCGCGACAAAGAGCTGGATCGCGAGGTGGCACTCAAGCTTATCCGGCCGTCGTTGAGCGGTCGAGCTGAAGCTATTGAGCGCTTCAAACGCGAGCTGCTCTTGGCCAGCAAGGTCACGCACAAAAACGTCCTGCGTATTCACGATCTCGGTGACATCGACGGCGTCAAGTACATCTCGATGAACTATGTTGACGGCGAAGATCTCCAAAGAATCTTTGAGCGAGAGGGGGCGCTTCAAATCGATCGAGCGATCAGAATTCTGCGGCAGATCTGCATTGCTCTGGATGCTGCTCATGGAGCAGGTGTGATCCACCGCGACTTGAAGCCGCAAAACATTCTGCTGGACAAAGACGATAACGTCTATATCACGGATTTTGGGATTGCAACCTCGAGCAATCTACCGACGCTCACCGCCACGGGCGGTATGGTCGGCACTCCTTATTACATGTCGCCGGAGCAAGTGAAAGGCAAAAAGATAGACCAACGATCCGATCTATTCGCGCTCGGCATCATTGTGTATCAGATGCTTACGGGCATTTTGCCCTATGAAGGCGATACCGCCTACCAGGTCATGCTCCAGCGCACGCAGAATAAGAAGCCCACTGATTCCAGCAAGATTAACCCGCTGGTTCCGAGCTACCTCAATAACATAATTGTAAAATGCCTCCAGGGTAATCCCGACGACCGTTATCAAAGTGCGGCCGAAATCCTGCAGGACCTGGACGGTCAATCGGTACAACTTGGGTGGCGAGCTCGGCGGCCGCGTTGGGTTAACGCGAAGCTTGCAGCAACCGTGCTGGCTATATGCCTGGTCGTTGTTTTGAGTTTCTGGCTGTTGCCTCTGTTTCGCAGTGATAAGCAACCGGCCACATCGGCGCGGCTAGTAGTTCCTTTGGTAATTATGCCGTTTCTGAACGCGTCCGGTGACGAAACTATGGATTGGATCGGATCGAGCATTTCCGGAATGCTGTCAACCGATCTGGCGCAGTCGCAATATATCCGTCCAGTATCAGGCGAAAGAGTCCAACAGGTGCTCCGCGATCTCAAGATCACCGATATGAAGTCGCTCGACGCGGGAAACATCGCCAGAATCGCGGAATTCACGAACGCCAATGCTCTTGTAACCGGCCAGTTTGTAAAGCTGGGAGACCGGTTGAGAATCGATGGCGCCGTGCACGATCTGAAACTGGGCAAGAAAACCCCATTTGTGGTAGAAGCGCCCAGTGAGGGGCAACTGTTGCAAGCCATTGCGCAGCTCGCGAAAACCGTCAGCGGGAGTGTGAATCTGCCAGCGGACCTGATCAAACAACTCCAGGCGCGCCCGTTTAAACCGTCATCTACCAGCGTGGAAGCACTCAAATTCTACAATCGCGGTCTCGAGCGGGTTCGTAAAGGCAACAACCTTGGCGCCGTCCAGGAATTCCAGGCAGCGATTCAGAAAGATCCGAATTTCGCGCTCGCTTCCACCAAACTCAGTCAGGTTTACAAGAACCTGGGACGTGACAGGGATGCTGAAGAGGCGGCATCACAAGCCATGGAGCACACCGAGAATATCCCAGTGAGCGAGAAGTATTACGTAATGGCTGCCTACGCCGCCATGACCAATAACACGCCGAAGGCGATCGAAAGCTATAACAATTGGATCCAGACGTTTCCTTTCGACCCTGAGGGGTACTACAACCTGGGCACTGTTTACGACAACTTGGGGAAATATGATGAGGCTTCCAAGAATTACGAAAAGGCCGTCGAGCTCGACCCAAAGTACGTGGATGCGCTCTATGTCTTGGGCCGAGTAAAAATACGCCAGGGCAAACCGCAAGATTCCATCAAATATCTGAATGACGGATTGGCGCTTAACGTACAGCTCGGGAGTCAGGAAGGCCGGGCGAAGATGCTTAACTTACTGGGTGTTGCCTACCGTCGTATGAACCAGTACGACGATGCCCTTCGATACCTGAAAGATTCGCTGGAAATTGCCCAGCGGCTGGGCGATCAAGGTGGAATGGCTAATTCACTTAACAATCTGGGCCAGGTTTATCAATTGAAAGGCGATGCACAGGAGGCGCTTAAACATTTCCAGCGATCCTTCAAAATCAATGAATCGATCGGCAACAAGAGGGAAATGGGGAATGCTTTGCTCAATGTCGGTTTTGTATATCGCCACCTGGGTCGATACGATGAGGCGCTGCGCGCGTATGAGGAATCAATGAGGCTTCAATTGGAAACGAAGAACCGCGCCGGCGAAGGGCTGTGCCTGAATAATATCGGCTTGGTCTATCTGGTCAAAGGCGACGACCTGCAGGCGTACGTGTACTTCCAGCGGGCTTTAGAGGTGCGGAAAGCTCTCAACGTCAAAAATGACATTGCACAGACGCTCACCAATCTGGGCGAAACAGCAATGCGTCGCGGGCAATATGATGAAGCGCTTTCTTTTTACATGGACGCTCTCCAGAACCACCGCGAGGTACGCAATCAGCAAGGAATCGGCGAAACCTCGCTTAACATTGGCGAGATCCTCCAATACCAGGGGAATTATCCCGGTGCCATCAAGACCTTCCAGGGCGCGGTTTCGATATTTCGGGAGATGGGCAACAAATACTGGTTTGCGCTTTCTCTTAAATATTTGGGACATCAGTATACGCTCACCGGCTTGTACAAGGACGCGGCTGCGTCGCTCCAGGAGGCGTCCGATTTGGCCCGAGGCCTGAACAGCAAACCTGTGACGGCGGAGATTCTGGCCGACCAGGGTTATCTGGAAATTACGCAGCAAAATTTCGAGAAGGCGGGACCATTGCTTGCGGAGGCCAACCGGCTGGGCGCAAACCTTAATGATGTGGTTGTGAAGACCATCGTGCAGTTACACCAGAGTTATTTCCTTATGAGATCGGGCGAGTTGGATCGAGCGGCCGAGCTTCTCAACAGCGCCAAACAGCAAACGGCAAAGAGGAGCTTGGGAAGTCTGCATCTGGAGGCGCAACTGCTCCTGGCTGAGACATGGATCCGGCTTAGAGACTATCGTGCGGCTGAAGAGGAGCTGAAAACGATTTTCAAGGAAGCCAACCGCGTTGGATTCAAGCCGGCCCAGCTTCAGGCTCATTTTATCGCGGCCCGCATGTACCAGGGCCGCGACAGCGGGGCTTCGCAAAAACATCTGCGCGAGTCGCAGCGGGTCTTCGAGGAAATGGTTCGCCCGATGGAAAAGACACAAGCGGAAGCCTTCAAGAAACGGCGCGAACTGCAAGCGCGCGCACTTGCCGAACCGGCTCCGGTTCAAAAAGCTTCTTCGCTGTAAAGGGGCACCCACCCACAAACACTCACCGCGGAGACGCAGAGAGCGCAAAGGTGGCACAGAGACTTCGGAATCGACGATTCTGAAAACCGGCTACGATCACGATCACGTCCACGCCCACGTTCACGTCGACGACCACGTGATCGTGGCCGTGGACGTAAACGTGATCGTGGTCGTGAACGGCTTTGTGTCCCAACCTGGTCATTGGAACAAAGTTCGCAATGAATAATCCGCGCTACTGTATGAAGAACATCCCACCCCGGCTTGGGAAAGTATTCGCCGTCGTCAGACTCTGAGCATCCACCCGAAATTGGTACTGCCCCGGCACAAACCCATTACCCTTGAACTGCAGGTTGAAGATAAACGTGTGAGTTGATGGATCGTAGCGAAATACATTGGGGGTCACAGTAGGCTGAGCGCTCTGGCTGGTGTTTGAGATGTTGCGCACCTGCAAGGTAGCAACGTACTGCATTGCCTGCGCATCAGAGAGAAGCAAGCCGGTGGAGGCATCCCTCAATTGAAATTTAAGTGGAAGGGTCGAATTCGAGTTGAACGTGCGCCCGTCTTGAAAGGGTGGCAGAAATCCTGCGATGAAGGCCGTGGTGTTTCGACACACCAGAATGACGTCGCTCCCACTGTCGGCCATACCGTCTGAGCCGGGATCTGGATCGTTGGGATCGCTGGCCAGAATGCGCACAGTTTCGTCTTCGGTAAAGGTATGCAGGCCGATGGGGGGAGGCTGGCCAGGCGCGCGCAGCATCGCGATGCAATTGGGGTTTGAATAAGTGCCAAAATGCTTGCTACGGATCAGAACTGGACTGCCAAGCTGGGCTTCCGACGAAGGATTCAGCCTGTAGAAATAAGGAGTGGTTGGGGCTGTGCTGGGGGAGCTTGCGGGATTGGCTCCGTAGAGAATGCCTTGAGAACCAAAGAATTGGGGCCCAAGCCGGGTGCTCAGCTCAGTTGGGCTGATGGGAATCGCCGCTATCGTCAATGCGGGTTTTTCGCCTTCCGGAATGTGCGGAAGCCTGACCACAAGGCTGTTGTTGACGTTTCCCTGTGCGTCTTTGAAATCGAAGCGCTGCTCATTAGTACCTTGCTCAAAAAATTGCACCACACCCGCCCCGGCGGTAGGCGCGCCTTTGACGCAGATGCCACCCAGCCCGGTAGTGTCTCCGAAATTGAGGGAAGCAGCGGAAATAGGTCCAAGCTCCATAGCACCCGAGTCAATATTGAAGCGATAGAAATTCCCTGAGAACGCATCGCCTGCCCAAAATGATGTTCCGTTGGGATCCAGGCTAAGCGCGAACCAGACATCTTCGCCGGCTGCATCATAGTTTTTGACTACAACGCCGGACCCATTGAGGCGCTTGATATCGAAGCTGTCAGCGACCAAAAGACCGCCACTGCCGTCAAACGGAGGCAGAAGACGAAGCGAGTACGCATTGCCGGCTCCTGATAAAGTTACAAAATCTGTCAACTGACTGCCGGCGCCGGATACGTCAAAACGTCTAATCTTGCGTCCTTCCGATGTATAAAAGATTGTTTTTTGATCCGTCGCCAGATCGATCCAATCCGAGCCGCGATCGCCTTCGTCAATGGCTACCGCGTAAGACTGCTGAATTATTCCCGCAGAGTTGTATCTGTGAATCCAATGGTTACCGTCCGGATGCCCTACATAGAAATCGCCATTAGCCGCGAAGACAATCGATTCGCTGTGGCCTTCCGGGGAGATCACGGCAGTGTCGATGGTCTGCTGCTTGGTGTGAGGATCGGTTGCTGCGAATTTAATTACCTTTGTGTGCGAGAAATTCGTAGTGTAAAGGTTGAACGCTGCATTAAAGGCGCAGCCCGTTGTAAAACCTCCCGGACCCTCCACTACCACACCATCGTTGAGCGTTTCTTTTAGGACGCCCGCATTGGAATAGACCTTGTATCGGCCATTCCCGACAGCGACAAAAACGTCTCCTTTGACCCAGTCTGAAGCACGAAGGGTTGCCGTCTGGCCGCTCACAAGCAGAAATACGCCGACCAGAAGCGCAGCCAACCCTGGTTTGTTAGTCTTCCACCAACGATCAGTTTTTACGTTTCGATTAGTTTTCATGTGTCCTGCCGATGAATCAAGTCCTCGTGAATGAGTAAAAGGTGCAATTCTCTACAGGAGCAAAGATCAGGCTCAAGTTCGAAAGCCAAGCGCTCCGTGTTGTTGCTGGTTTTTCCTTACGCCATGGATAGAATGCTCCAAGTCTGCCTCATCTGGCTTGTTTGTACAAGAAGTTTTTCGTGCGACGTGCGAAAAGTTTGGACTCGGCAGGACATAGCACCGGCCGACATGTATCCGTAGCGGCTAAAACACTCAGCGTTAGTACTTAGATTCTCCCCGCGCTCCCTTACGGTCGCGGTTCTGTTCGTTTGTGCCTTCGCGGTGAGTTCTCAAAGTGTGGAGCAATCTTCGGAAGCCAGGCGCTTTAGCGCGTCACCTGTGAGCCGATACACCGTCCATTGATCCATTGCCTGAGCGCCCAGTCTTTGGTAAAAGCGGATTGCAGGCTCGTTCCAGTCGAGTACTGACCACTCCAATCTGCCGCATCCTCGAGCCACGGCGATGCGAGCCACGTAGGTCAATAATTGCCGGCCGAGCCCCCGGCCGCGCCACTGAGGCACAATGAACAGGTCTTCCAGGTAAAGGCCGGCCCTTCCCAGGAAAGTCGAGTAATTGTGGAAGAAGAGCGCAAATCCGGCCGCTTCCGCATCGGCATAGGCGAGGACCGCCTCAGCATAGGGTCGCGGTCCAAAGAGTGACTGTCGCAGACCTTCTTCCGTAGCGATGACTTCATCTGCGAGCTTTTCGTACTCGGCCAATCCCTTGATCAGGCGAAGAATAACCGGAACGTCTTTTTCCGTGGCCGGTTCGATACGAAATTGAGTGGGGACAGCCATGTGGCCACAGATTAACACGGATTAACACTGGTTAGGGGCTAGGGGGTGGGGGTTAGGGGCTAGGGCTCAGGGCGGAGGCGAGAGGCCCAGCTCCGATTCCTGAGTCTTGTCTCTCAGCAACTATCTCCTTGAGGCCGAGCTCCCCAACCCCCAACTCCCAACCCTCAACCCCCGGCCGCTAGCTCGGAATCAACGATTTTTGAAGACCGTCTACGTTCACGATCACGATCACGTCCACGACCACGACCACGATAACGAGAACGTGGTCGTGGGCGTGGACGTGATCGTGAACGTAGACGGCTTTGTGTCTAAATCTAGTCATTGAAACAAAGTTAGCCATGAATAATTCGGGCTAGCCCCCAGTCCCTAGCCCCTAACCCCCGACCTATCCTGACAGCTCGCCGACGATTGCATGTCTGATCGCGGTAGTAACCGACTCCGCGTCGTGCTCCCCGGCCTCAAGCGTCAACTCCAATTCAAAGTTTTGTGGACCATGGATGATCATTTTCCATTTAGGATCATCGCAACGCGAATTTATTGTGACGGTCCATTTGTCCGGAAGACTCTTGAATGTAGCGTTGACGGATTCTCGAATCAGTTCCGCTGCTTTGGGATTACCAAATTTTGAAAACTGGATTGTCACCGGCATTGGTTACTCCGTCTATTGCTTCGCCCCTCTTGTGGAGATACCGTCGCATAGGCATTTCCAATCACTTGCCAATAGCCCATAGACGATGTGGTCGACATAGTGGTCGTACAACCATTCGGCTTGACGCGCAATCCCTTCTTCTGTAAAACCGAGCCTCTTTGGGATCGCCTGGCTTTTTTTGTTTTCTGTAGCGCAAGCTATCTCCACACGATTCAATTTCAGCCCGCTGAAAGCGTAACCCACTAATGCTTCACAAGCCTTTGTTACCAGGCCCTTGCCTTGAAAGGAAGGCGCAATCCAGTACCCGATGCTTGTGGTTCGGTTAGGCCAATCGATCCTGTGATAGCCAATGACGCCCGCTAGCTCATTTTCAAACCAGATTCCAACCTGGAAACCATTGTTACTGCCAAACTGCTCTGAAGATTTCTGGATGAAGCTCATTATGTCGGAGACCGACTTGATGCGGTCGAGCCAGGGAAGCCATTCTCGAAGATATTGGCGATTTTGATCAACCTTTGTGAACAACACTTCTGCGTCCCGCTCTTGTAGCAAATGAAGTTCCAATTTCTCGTCAATTCGAAAGCTAAGCATCCCTTTCCCTGAAAAATCAGAACCGCGCCCCTAGGGCGACGCGGAGACACGGGGACACGGAGACAAGGAGACGGGTGGTAAGGAGACAAGAGGATAAGGAGGCGCCCCTGTCCCCGTGTCTCCCTTTCTCCCTTCCCTTTCCTCTTGCCTGGTAACATCGCGTTGCTGCCGGTTCAGAACATTTTGTAAGCGCCGAGGCATTAACAAACATTCTCCGCGCGCGCCCTGACGGGCGCGGTTCTGATTTTTGCACACCTTCTCAGGGCCTCGGCTACAATTATTTGCGCTGCTGGCGGGTCCGCCCTGCTCTTACAAAAGCAGCATCCAGGCCACCAGGGCTGCCATCTTTTCGTCAGCACGCCATGGCCCGCTCACCGAACGACCAAGTCCTGACATGGCACGCTTCAGTTCGCCTTCCGATCGTCCCAAAGCAGCCGCCGCCTTTGAATACATATCACGCTCAACGACAACCGAGCATGACAGGCCCCCCGACCGCAGCGCATCCTCAGTCACCGTTCTGAAGAGCTGTCCCTCAAGAGCGTGCGCGCGTATGTGGGGATTTTTGATTGAGGCTGGATCAATCTGGCTACCGACCACCAAACCGGCGCCAAGCATCTTGCAACCTGTATTGCAGTAGTCTTTGAGTAGTTCGGCCACAGACGCTTTGGTGGCGCGCTCTACGACCTTCAGCCGCGCCGCGACTTTTGCGCTGTCCTCTTCCAGCTTTCCCCTCGCGCCATGGTATGGCTGTCTGGACTCGGGGATGCTCGGGTCGGACAGGTTGAGAACGCGACGGTCGAGAACTCGCGGTGACTCGGCCGGACCGGCCAACAAAACCGCGGCGGCCCAGCCCGACTTCACTCGGAGTCCAATCGCTGCTTTCGCGTTATTCATGGCGAAACCCGTTCCAATAACTGGAAACGGCCGAGCCACGCGCGTAAGCAAGTGGACCCTCGTGTAGCATTGCTCCACCATTACGCGCATTATTCACAAATATTCACCACAGAGGCGCAAAGAGCGCAAAGATAACGCGGAGAATGGGGCTGAAGCTTGGAGTATGAAGACTCATCAACGGGGTACATTCTGTTTGTTAAATGCTTCGGTCTTCATACTCCGAGCTTCAGCCCCATTCTCTGTGCTACCTCTGCGTTCTCGGCGCCTCTGTGGTGAATATTTGTGAATAATGCGGGTTTACGGCTCGCCGGTCGCAGGAATCGTTACTCGGCGGTCGTAGGATCGATTACCGACTTAATCTCAGATACACGGTTTGCCGGAAACCCGCCCCGCTCGGCATGTTCTCGCACCATCTTCTCATTAGGGGCTATGTAGACGCAGTAAATCTTGTCACCGGTAACATAACTTTGGACCCATTGGATTTGAGGCCCCATTTGCTTCAACACACCGCAGGACTTCTGTGAGATTGCGTGTAATTCCTGTGGGGATAATTTCCCGGCCTCCGGGATCTCCCGCTCGATGAGATATTTTGGCATAGTGTGTCTCCTTTTCTTGTGTAGATAATCCCGCAAATGAACGCGTATGAACGCGAATGCTTTACAATTGCTAGCGCCGTTACTGCAGTTGCCGCGCCAGTTTCTCACCGGTCCGCAGGTACTGGTTCATCGCTTGTTCCAAGTACCGCATGCGTGCAGGCAGTACCTCGTCGACGTAGCGCCTGACAAACGCGTTGCCTGCGTCGCTCAAGCCCGTGTACGTTCGCGTCCACCGCAGGTTTGAGCCTCCGCCCCCATGATCTTCGACAGTGAGCTCTAACTTCTCCACATGCGAGTCCGGTAGAAGAAAAATGTAATGGATCAGAAAGCGTTCGGGCTCATACAGGCTCACCGTGCATATCTCGCGTCGCCCGTTGTCGACATCGATCGTAAACACGCATTTGTCCTCAGCATGTCCGCTCTCTGAGTACACCATGCTGCATTTCCATCCGTCGATCCAGTCGTACTCCTTGACGGGGCAGAGCAAGGGAAAGACCCGAGAGGCTGGAGCATCAATTTGAAATACGAACCGCTTGGCAAGTCTAAGTGGGACGAATTTCTGCATCGAGCGTTCCTTTTAGCAATAGATGTCGCGCTTGATCAAATCTCCCGCCCCAGGCCACTGCAAGGTACGAAGATCGCGAAGCCACAGAAGCTCAACCAAAACCGTCTACCACCAAGGCACCAAGACACCAAATCTAAGAACAGGTTGGCCCATTATTCCTTTGTGCCTTGGTGTCTTGGTGGTTTAACGTTTCTTGCTACAGTTTGATTTCGTAAATGATATTCAACGCCTCGATGGGCGAAAGCCGCCAAAGACAGCCAGCTCGAAGTACTTCCAGAAGCAATCCACGTCTGCAAAACCGATCTCTCGCAGCCACTGACATTGCTCTTCCACCGGGGCCAGGATATTGGCGGCCCGGTCCGGACGCTCCAGGAAATCCTTGTGTACTGCCTCCAGAGTCACATCCTCTCCCCGTTGGCGACGACACGTGAACAGGTGGTTAGTCATTGCCTCGTTAAACATCTCCTCCACGCGCGGCGTTGGACTGGAGACATGTTCCAGGTTGACGAATACTCCACCTCCGGACAGCAGTTGGTAGATTTCCCGATAAAGGGCTCGTTTGCGCTCGTGGGAGAGATGATGAATTGCAAAGCCCGAGAGAATGGCATCAAAAGTTCCTGACACTTTGTCGCGCCAGGCGGGAGATCCCAGATCGGCCTCTACAATCGAAGCGCGGTCGCCAAATTGTGCCAGGCGTTCGCGCGCCTTTTCCAGCATCGCTGGTGAAAAATCGAGGGCGACACCGGCAGTTTGTGGGAACAGATCCAATACGGTCGCCAGGATAATCCCGTCGCCTGCTCCAAGATCGACGATGCGGCGCAAATCAGTGCGGGTAAACCGCAACACGTGCGCAATGACTTCAAGCTGTCTGTGCCGATCAGGAATGTGCACGGAACGTTCTTCCAGGAAGGCCTTGGCGACTTCTCGATTCTTCCAAACGTCGGCTCTCATATTTTTTCCCAGCGTACTTGCCTTGAAGCGTTTCATTTTTTGACAGCCGAAGCTTTGATGGCTGCCATTTTACCCGGATTATTCACAAATCTTCGTAAAAGACCTATCGCAAAGGCTCGAAGACACAAAGACACAAAGCGGGTGAGGGCGAGTATATGTGCCCACCAAGTCGGTGGAACTTGACAGTTTGATCTTAGGTGGGCATATATAATCGCCCTCACCGACTCTGCGCCTTTGCGTCCTTGCGCCTTTGCGTTGAGCCTTTCAGGAAAATTTATGCTATCAGTCATTAAAAATGTTGAATTTTGTTCATCGTTTTTCCAGTTCGACATGTTGAAGACCGACTACGGCCACGATCACGTCCACGCCTACGATTACCTGGCTCAGGATTGTTCCGTAGAGAAAGACTGAAC
>DASYPF010000259.1:0-4899 GCA_036006905.1 Acidobacteriota bacterium | reverse complement strand
CGCTCGGGTGAAGTGATGAAGTGAGCGCCATTGTACAGATGCGCGAATGGGACCGCGCCATCGCGTCCGCCAAAATCCCACGCCCCGCAAAAATAATCTTCCGAACCGGTGCCAATGATCGCCGGCTTGCTTTCATCGTCGATAAAAATCATTTCGTCGCCTTCTCCCATCCAAAACTCCTGGTTTTGCAGCACACCCAGTGTCACTCCCAGCAGGTGACCGCGCCCGCCCGCCTCAGCATAAACGTAATTCTTCATGCCGTCCGGATTGAGCAGCTTGTTGGCATCACCATTGTTTTTCCAGTCGTTGGTGGTTGGCTGGCACGGCGCAGCTTGCCGATACTGCGCATGAAAGTAGAGCATGTCATCGGGCAGCGCCGTCACCGACTGGTAGTCGATATTCGAATAAAAGGCGCCCACGTCCTGGCGGCTTTCATTGTGAGCCGTAATGCGAGCCGATTTGCGAAATGGCATGGCAAAGTAACAATTCAGCGCTTTGACCGACGAGCAGTTTAAAAATGCCGACTGATAGACGACATACTGGCCAAGATTTAACCCGAAGAAATCCCCGACTGGAACTTCCACGCTCGGCTTGGTATTGCCGTCCCAGTACATTCGGATCACGATTTCCTTCAGATGATTGGCGCTTTGTGCGGCAATGGTAAACCAGATATGGCTGATAATTCCCGGTCCCGGAGAATTAAAAACTTCAAGCGTCTCGCCGGCTTTAATCCGGAAGTGATCTGCATTGCCGCCGGTGCGGTCATAGCTGGACTGCTTCAGCGATTTGTAGCTCTGCGCCCGGGCGTATTGCGGCAAAAGGCCGGCCTGTCCGTCGCCTGTTCGTCCCTGTTGCGCTGTCGAAGAACCCGCCCGTCCCGCGCCATTTTCGTATGACCGTGCGCGCACGCTCGTCAGAGAGGGCGCCACGGAAACTCCCGACAATGCCATCAATCCCCGCAAGAAACCGCGGCGTCCGTGATTGTTTGCCGAACTGAACATACAGTCCTCCTTAATTTGACATCCCTGCCAACCCGGTGAATCACTTTGCGACCCTGCGTCTTTGCGATAGATTCTAACGCAAGGGCGCCAGGACGCCGAGCCACAAAGGATGCCGGAGGGAAACTGAAATGGTTCGAGATTTATCGACTCACCATGGAATGGTTGGAAGCCTTTTTAAAATGCCTTCCAAACCGGAAGAATGGGATCGTTACAAGCTTTCCGCCGAACAAGTCGAGTTCTACCGAATGAACGGATATCTGACAGGGATCCGGATCCTCACGGACGCGCACGTGGGAGCTTTGCGTGAACAGTTGAAGAGTTTGTCAGATCCATCCCATCCGGGACACCATCTTTTCTACGAATTCCACTCCAACGAGTCGAGGGATCCTGCAAAAGTTCTCTTTCACGCGCTGGGCGCATGGCGCATCGCTCCCGGTTTCCACGATCTGTTGTGGAACCCAGCCTTCACCGTGCCCGCGTCACAGCTGCTCGAAGGGCCGGTCCGTTTTTGGCACGATCAACTCTTTTGCAAGCCCGCCCGTCATGGAGGCGTGGTCGCCTGGCATCAGGACTACTCTTATTGGACGCGGACGCAGCCGATGGCGCATCTTTCCTGCTGGATCGGGCTGGACGATTCGACGCGCGAGAACGGCTGCCTGCAATACATTCCCGGCAGCCATCGCTGGAGTTTGCTCCCCATCACCGGCCTGTCCGGAGACATGGACGCCATCCAAACAGTTTTATCCGAGGAACAGAGAGGACAGTTCAAGCCGGTATTCATCGAATTGAAAAAGGGGGAATGTTCCTTCCATCATCCATTGACAGTGCACGGATCCCAGGCGAATGTGAAAGACCAGCCGCGCCGGGCGACCGTGATCAATGCTTTCCGCGACGGAGTCTGCTCGGCTTCGGATGATCCGCTACTGGAGGGAGTGCCACCGATCCCGAGCGGCCAGAAAATGGGCGGACGGTTCTTTCCCCTGTTGTTTGATCCCGCGTGAGGTTGGGGATTGAGAGTGGTCCGTGGTCATTTGTCCGTTGTCCGTTGTCCGTTGTTCGTGCTCAGTCGTCCGTTGTCCGTGGTTAGTTATCCGTTCTCAGTTGTCCGTTGTTCGTGGTCAGTTGTCCGTTGTTCGTGGCTCGATGTAGCCTCCGAGGGTTTCCAGCCGCGTAGCGGCAGTTTGAATTTAGCCCGGCCTTTTAAGGCCGGGTGATCAGGTGGACAAGAGCGGCCCGTCGCCGTAGCGACGGTTGATGTTAGCCGTAATCTGGGTTCAAACGTCGCTATGCGACGAGAAAACGCTAATGATTTAGTCACCCGGCCTTAAAAGGCCGGGCTAAATTCAAACTGCCGCTACGCGGCTGGAAGCCCTCGGAGGCCACATCCAGCCACGGACAACGGACAACTGACCACGGACAACGGACATTACCAATACGCCAACGCCTGAGCGATCGCCAGCAGCGCTCGAAATCGAAACTTGTCGTCAGCGCTCGAATTGACTCGGCCAACGGCCGAATCGAAATCCACCCGTGCCCACTGCTGAAATAGAATGATTTCGAGTTGATCCCCCGGACCATGGCCGCGCGGCTGATTATGCTTCAGCTCCGCTTTCTCCTTCTTACGAAGCTGATCCACCAGCGCAAACCCTTCCTTCAGAAACGCGCCATCGACTTCTCCTTCCAAATTCTGGTACGCCTGCGTCAGGTTTTGGATCAACTGGGCGCGCCGCTCTAAAGACTCCACCTGCCCGACGAGAGATCTGGCCAGCTCCAACGCCCGCGAACTCAGATCAGGATCCTCGTAGGCGGATTGCTGCGCCAGCATAATCAAAGCGCTCACCTGCGCGCCCGGGTCAGGAAATTCGGATAGCTTTTCTTGTAACAAAGACGGATTCTTCGACGCTTTACCTCTGAATTGGAATGCCCACTCTTGCATGGCCCGATCAGAACTTGCGGCTGCTGATTTCAGATTTTCCTGCCACTGATTCGGATTCAAGAAATAATCCAGTCCACCCACTTGAGCCAGTTTGGCCCGGAGTTGCGGGATTGCTTCCAGTGCCCTGGCGCTCATCTCCGGGTGCCCGCCCATTCCACGAAAAACATTCAAAAGCGTGTTCTCTCTGGGCGTCAATTCCAGCGTCTGGATTCCTACTTGCATTCTCAGAGGCTGTTCACCAGATTGCGGTGGATCATTCACATGCGACAGCATCAGCGCAAAGGCATTTTCAAAACGCTCCGGGGCGGACCAAGACAACTGCTGCACGAACTGAGCGAAATCCTGAAAGGAATTGTTGTCTGAGTTACCCTGGGCAAATTGGGCGATGCCGTCGTCGATGATTTTCAGCGCCTGGTCTCTGCGACCACGGCTGATCATTTGAGCGGCTGCCTGTGATCGCATTGAATAGCCAGGTTGAGACTGGGAACCAGATAAGACCGACAGTAACTGTTCCGGATCTTCGGCTGCCAACCTGTTCACGCAAATCCCATCGAAGCCTTTTCGGAAGCTCTTGAAGGCGTTTTGTGCCGATTCTCCCAGCGAAGGTGCTGGCGCAGGCCATTGCTGTGCCAGTTGTTGCGCTTTTTGCAAATCGAATTGAGCAAGAGTGGAAAGCAAACCCTGTGCCACGCTGCTGCTCTGCTGATAGAAGGAAGCGTCGGAGGCACTGCTGGCGGAGTTGCGAAGCTCTTCAAAAATTGAGTCAATGGCGCTGGCAGCCCTGGAACGGTCGAGCTGGATCCAGAGTTGCGCCAGTTGCCCTAGTTGCCAAAGCTCGGGCGGATCCGAGTGTTCGGACAGGGATGTTGCCTGCTGCAGCGCCTGGCGCGCATGTTTCAGTTGCGCTACAGGAATGCGCAAGCGATGAGCGCTCCTTTTCAAATCTCGATCGCCAATGTTGGTAACAACGACCCGCGGCCCCTGCGCCCGCAAGGGTGAGAGCAGGAAAATGAGGAAAAACCCATGGACAAAAGCCAACAATGAACGGCTTCGGCTTTGCATACGGCCTCCACCTCCGAGACGTGTCCGGAGCTTATATATAGACGCCGCCAACAGATGAAGTGTTCCACAATTGGAGGCAGACGGCCGGGCAGACGGCAGGCAAAAAGCGTCATTCGTCACTCGTCATCGGTCATTAGTTTCAACCTACCCACAGTGAAGAACAAATGACCAATGACGAATGACCAGTGACGCTTTTTTTCCTGCCTCCTGCCGTCTGCCTCCCACCTCCCAGCGCGTAATTCTTATAAGAAACTATGCCGCCGTTGAAAATCTTTCTGCGGAACTTCTCCCAGTTCCTTTCCGTAATGACTTTTCAGAAAAGGAGGAGAGAGCTATGTTTGCGCTGATCTGTTGTGCGGCTTTGGGAGTCGGCCTGCTGGTTGTGGGGGCACTTTTTCTTGCGCTCAAAACAGCTTTTGTCGCTTTGGCCTTCCCGTTTGAACTGCTGGCCGGCCTGGCAGGTTTATTGCTGGCATTGATTATAATCATCCCGATCGGCGTCGCGTTGCTGGCCGCCGGGGTCGTAATTGTTCCCCTGTTACTGGTCGGCCTTTTCGTATTAGCGCCGATTATCTTGGTGGTTATCGGCATCTGCGTGTTGTTGCACTGACCGAACAAATTAATTTGTAATCATGGCCGGATAGGGCAGGTCCACCCATCACCCGGATTATTCATGGCGAACTCCGTTCCAATGACGGCTTAGGGACCTAAAGCCGTCAACGTCTACGTCCACGATCACGAGCACGATCACGACCACGAGCAGGTGGTCGTCGAAGTGGACGTGGACGTGATCGTGGACGTGACCGTGGCCGTAGTCGCCCTTCAGCACCATCCATGCCGAATGGCTTTAAAACCCCGTTTTCGCCCTTTGCAGAAAACATGAACAAAATTCAACATTTT
>DASYPF010000258.1:0-7883 GCA_036006905.1 Acidobacteriota bacterium | reverse complement strand
CCCCAATCCGCAATCCCAATCCCCAATCCGCAATCCGAAATCCGCATTCGAATCACTCCGCTCTCCCCACCGTCAGCGCTCCCACCCGCGCTGCCCCTGCGCGCTTTAAGATGCGCGCGCACTCATTGATTGTCGCTCCAGTAGTTAAGATGTCGTCAAGCAAGAGGATTCTCTTCCCGCCCAGGGACTCCTTTGCGACAAAACTGCGACGGACGTTGCGCCGTCGCTGGGTCTCCGAAAGGCCGGCCTGCGGGCGTGACGCCATCGACTTGCTGAGGACTGAACAGAAGGGCAGCCTAATTCTCCTTGCCAGCAGGCGGCCCAACAAATCCAGATGATCGAAACCTCGAACGCGCACGCGCGCCGGATGTGTGGGAACCCCTGTCAAGAAGGTCCACTCGGAAGCGACAAAATTTCTTAGAAATGTCGACTCGAGCAATCGCGCCAAACCCGGAGCCAGGCTTCGATCGGCGCGGTATTTATACTGCCTGAGGATTTTGCCCAAACCTCCGCGGTAGCGGCCGTGACTCCGCGCAATGTCCATGTAAGCCAACGGCCGGCACTGGGCGCATTCGGCACATCTGCCCGCCGGGTATTGCTGGCCACAGCGCAGGCAATCGACTCGCATTGCAGCCAGCGCATCCCAACAATTCTGGCAGACAGAGCCATTGGAGAATTCCGGCACCGCTTCATCGCAAAACATGCAGAAACTAGGTGCAAGAAGCGTAGAAAGCCAACTTCGCGGGTCCACGGAACACTTAACTGCTCCGTCTGGAGAATTGCGAAAAATTTCGTATTCGGGCGCTTGGAGAATGTTCAAGTCGTGACAGATTTGCGAAAAAAATGCAGAGGCGTCCCAAATGACTCTGCCTCATTTCTCCATACGGCCGTGTAACGAGACAATGCCCCGGGTGCAACCGACGAGCAAACCGATTAGCCATGGTGCTACACGGCGTACTCGCCGTAGAATAATAGGGCTTTCACACCGCCGACTTTGAGCTAGGCGTTTGCGCAGCCGAGGAAAGCCCCTCAGCCCTGTTAACGGAGAGGATCACATGACAACATCCGCAAGCGACTTCGACGCCGCAAAGGCAGTAGCCGATCAACTCATTGGGATGGAGAAGGAGCGCCAACAGCGGATCCTCCGTTGGGTTGCGGAAAACTTGGGCTTGAATCTGGGCGGCCCCGCGGCCGCAGAACGGCGGACTGAAGGCGCAGACGCTGGCGGTGGAGGCACCAGCTCCGCAGACCAGGGCGGACAAGCGGTGTATCAGCGGCAACGATCCGCGGACATCAAGACCTTCGTGGATTTGAAGAAGCCGAAGAGCGATGTCCAGTTTGCTGCCGTGGTCGCCTATTACTATCGATTTGAGGCCCCTGCGGAGAGTCGAAGAGGGTTCATGGATGCGCAAGTACTTCAGGAAGCGATCCGAAGAGCAAGAAGCCCCTCCCTCTTCCTGAGTGGACCCTGAGACCATATATCGATGTCGCAGCCGAACTGGGCTGGATCTCCCGTTCGGGGAAGGACATCGCCGCAGTACTTCGTGACTATCGGAACTACATTCACCCGGAGAAGGAGCGCTCTCACGGAGTGAGCCTGAACGACCACGATTCCGCCATGTTTTGGGAGGTGACAAAAAGCCTCGCCCGACAGCTCTTGTCGTCTGTGAGCGCTGGTGCAAAAACGCCATGACGTCTAACTCGGACATGTAGCGGACGGCAAACCGCGTCGCCGCTGATGCCAATCGCTAGACGGATTTTAAGCTCCGGTGGGACCTGCGTGTAGAATGTCGCGGTGGGCACGAGCAAAACTCTGCGGCGAGTATTCAGCGGGACCTCAGACGCGAACATTCGGTTCGACGATCTTTGTAGGCTGCTAAGCAGTCTCGGATTTGACGTGCGGGTGCGCGGAAGTCATCACATCTTCCGCAGGGCGGGAACTGAAGAAAAGATTAACCTGCAGCGCGAAGGCAGCAATGCCAAGCCGTACCAAGTGCGTCAGGTAAGAACTGTGCTATTGAGGTATCATATTGGTGAGGACGATGCATAAATACGAAGTCATTATTTACTGGAGTGAAGAAGACCAGGCATTCGTTGCTGAAGTGCCAGAGCTTCCAGGCTGCTCTGCTCACGGTGCTACTCAGGAAGGCGCTCTCGCTAATGCCCAGCAAGCCATTGCTCTGTGGATCGATACAGCTAAAGAGTTTGGCGATCCCGTTCCCGCGCCCAAAGGCCGCCGTCTTATCTTCGCTTAACAAGTAACCGTCTAACAATAACAGCGGCGGGACCGGTCGCTGACGCTCCCGGCTCCGACTTTGCAGTTACAGACGTCGTCGCGGGCTTTGCGGACTGCCCCGAAACAGCTTTCTATCCGTGCCGCGACGCTGAGTCTGACAAACGCCGAACCCAATTTCTGATACCTGATACCTGATACCTGATACCCAACCCCCAGCCCCCCACCCCCAGCCCCCCACCCCCAGCCCCCGCTCTTACGTGATGATCTGAAAGCTGATGCTGGCCTCGATCCGTTTGTCGGCCGTCATCACGCCCTTCAAGATGTAGTTGCCTGGCGGGTAGGGCTTGTTCTTTTCAGAAGCTAGCGGGATTTCTTCCTCAAATTCCCACGGAGTCGACTCCAATGTCCGATCTTGGACCAGGGTGGCGAATACCCGGTCGTCGGACCATCGCCAGATCTGCTTGCCAGTGGAATCAAGCAGAATCCAATCAGTGATCTGCGCGGAACTGAAGTGAAAGGGAATCGCTTCAGAAGTGAGGTTGCGAAGTGTGAGCTTGGCACGGACGATGGAGATATTGGCCGGGTCGCTGCTGTACTCGAAACGGTCAATCTCCAGTATCACTTCAGCCTTTCCATCGAGCACAACCGCCGTCGATTTCGGAACTCTCTGTTCAGTCACTTTGCAAGTTCCTTGTTGAGCTGTCTGACTAATGAGCAACAAGGCAAGGACGCCGATCGTCGCGCAGCGTCCTCTCCTGGTTAGATTTGGTCTCCGGCATCCTTTCTGCTCGCCATACAATCTTTTCATACTTTGCCTTGGGCGCCACCAAACTTCTCGCAGACCTCGCCGGTGGTAACGATACGCACGCCGCGCTGGCGCCAGCCCTCCACCAGAGCTTCTCCGCGCTTGCGATCGATTGCTTCCACAGCATCCCGCACCAGGAAAATATTGGGTCGCCGGAGACGTAACAGCCCTTCGATGGCACAGGCATCACAGAAGTCCAGCGCCAGCCCATAAAGGTAGATCTCGGACGGATCGACCCACTGCACGAGTGATTCTGTGTTGGGATTAGAGAAGACATCGAGTGTTTTCTTGAGAATCAGGAACTCACCGCGATGAGTCAAGAGCTTCTGCCGCAGTTCTGACGGCTCCAGCTTTTCATGAGGGAGGACAAGCGGATTCTGAAGCTCGGTGGATGATACCTTCATCTGCCCCACTGTCCCGCGCATGCAGTGCGGAGGAAAGGTTTGGCGGAAGTCTGGTTGACTGGAAATCTCTGCATCCGTTTCTTCGTGATCGCAAACATCGGAGATAACCTGAACACTATCCGGGTGTGACTGAGCCGTTTTGGTGAGGCGTGCCAGATTGGGTAGCAAATCCACAGCGCCTGGAATACAAAGCTTGCCATCGGGCATAATGAAATCGTATTGGGTGTCCACGTCCCAGAAGACCACTTTCTGCATGAGGCCATTTTAAGTTGCAATGACCTGTAGGGGAAGACTGCGTGGATGGATTGCGAATACCGAATTTCGAATGTCGAATGCCGGATTCAGAGATAGGAGACTCCTAAATTCTCCCGGAGGCATCGCATATTGCCGACCTGAACCAGCGTAAAAAAGAGATCTAAAAGGGCTATGAGGCGTATGAAAGATGGGAAGGGGCGTAAGGCAGGGGGGCGGCGGCGGTAGTGCTCCGGAGTGGTGGAGCGTGATATAACACACCTTTCGGGTTGGGTTGAGGGCGCCTATAATAGGCTGTTGTTGGCGGTGGGGGCGCGGGTGGGGTCAAGTGGAATACTCTGAAAAACGTGTAGCACTCCGTTCTCCCCTCTTGATACGCCAAATCCGAATGGAGGTGGCGCAGGAGGTCTTTTTTGGCTACGCGACCAACATCAGCAGCAGAGGAATTTACATTCAAACCATCAACCCTAAGCCCACCGGGTTCAAAGTGAGGCTTCGTTTTAATCTCCCCGGTGACAGAGAAACCATTGAATGTAGCGGTGAAGTTGTGTGGAGCAAGGAATACGACTCCAAGACGTGCCGCAAGCCAGGTATGGGCTTGAAATTCCTCGACCTCAGCCAGCAACACGCCGATCGTATCGAAGCCTTCGTCGAGCGAAAAATCTACGCCCAGGATTTCGGTTCCCAGGAAGAAAATACTATCTCCTGAACTTTGGCGTAATCGTGGTAAAGCCGATCACGACCACATTCACGTGCCTACAGTGGCAAGGCCACAAATCAAATCAAATGAAAAGCCGTCTACGGCCACGTGCACGTGCACGACCACGGCCACGTCCACGGTGACGAATATTGCGCACAACATACGCTGGAGCGCTGGTCCGTCCACCTGTCAGGCAGTTCGATGAGCCAATTGCAACAAATAAACCGTGACCTCGCTTCCCCGCTAGCAACCCAGTATTGGTAGCTTCTTGTTGATTGTCGGCAATCATAGAAAAATTCCGAAAAACCAGTGATTTCATGAACGTTGTCGTCGACGTTGACGTGGTCTTGCACGTGCACGTGGGACGTTGACGGCTTTTATCCTCATCCTCCGCAGGGCAAAAAAGTGGTCAAAAACCACATTTCACGGTCCCGTAATACGTGAATGTGGTCGTGATCGGCTTTTTTGGGTTGCGGCTCTGCTCCCGAGTCACAACCTGCTTTGATACCTCGATATTCGCTTTCCGCACTGTGACATAATCGTGAAATGCTGCTGCTGCGCAATCTGGCCGAGTTGGTGGGTATCGCCTGCGACGGCCAGTACACGACCCAGCCGGCTTGCCATCTCCTTTTGGACGACTCCGATATTTCTGCCTGGGGAACGGAAGCGCTCGACCGTCGCGCAGACGTTATTCTGAGAGCCCGGATTCCGGTAGTTGCTGCTCCCGCGTTTATCGATTGCCATACCCATAGCGTTTTTGCAGGGAGGCGCGACGACGAGTACGAATGGCGGTCGCTGGGGATTTCGTACGGGGAAATCGCGCGCCGCGGCGGGGGGATTGTGTCGACCATGCGCAGCGTTCACGATGCCAGCGAAGAGGCGATTTTCGTGTCCTCTCTTGCTGAAGTGGTAAGGTTCGCCCAATTCGGGACTGGCACCGTCGAGATTAAGAGCGGCTACGGTTTGGAATTGGCCGATGAATTTAAACTATTGCGCGTCATTGCCCGATTAAGAGAAGCTGCGCCCCTGCGCGTGGTGGCGACTTTTCTGGGAGCGCATGCTTTGCCGCCGGCGGTGGCCGCAGACCGGAGAGGTTTCATCGAACAGGTCTGCAGTGCCATGCCCGAGGTGAAGCGGCAGGGGCTGGCGGAGTTTGCAGATGTCTTTTGCGACACGGGATTCTTCACTGTTGAGGAAGCGGCGCAAATTCTGCAGGCTGCCCGCCACGCCGGCTTGAAACTAAAAATTCATGCCGAACAACTGGCCGCATCCGGAGGCGCGGGCGTGGCGGCCCAATGCGGGGCTGTATCGGCGGATCACCTCGAGCATATCGAGGCCCAGGGGATTCAGTCGCTGGCTCAGCAAGACATCGTTGGGGTGCTTTTGCCCGGCACTGTTTTCAATCTGGGTCTGTCCCATTATCCTCCCGCGCGGCAGATGCTGGAGGCCGGAATGCAGGTTGCTGTCGCCACAGATTTCAATCCCGGTTCCAGTTTCTCGCAGAACATGCAATTGATGCTTTCGATCAGTTGCAGTCAGATGAAGCTGACTCCGCTGGAGGCTTTCGCTGCCGCCACTCGTGGCGGCGCGGCAGCTCTGGACCGCCGAGGCCAGACAGGTGAAATTCAAAAAGGAGCCGCCGCCGACATCGCTCTGTTTGCGGCGCCCAATCATCGTTACATACCGTATCGCTATGGAGAGAATCATTGCGTGGGACTGATCCGAGAGGGAAAGATCCTTTTCTTGGAGCGCGACCTATTTGAAATCACAGGAGATATTGAGGCGCCGCTTTACAGCGACTTTGAAAGAGAAGTAGGTCAGATGACCTGAATCGCATCATGAGCCAAATCGTCGAATGCGTGATGAACTTCAGTGAAGGCCGAGACCAGAGTGTTATTGACCGGATTGTCGCCGCCATTGAGAGTGTTCCCGGAATTACCGTGCTCGATCAGGAGAAGGACAGCGCTCATCATCGATCGGTTATAACTTTCATCGGCTCTCCCGAGGCAGTCGCGGAATCGGCTGTCCGCGCAACCGGAAAGGCAGCCGAGTTGATCGACTTGACAAAGCATCGCGGCGAGCATCCCCGTATCGGCGCCACTGATGTGGTTCCTTTTGTACCCATAAAGGATGTGACTCTAGAAGATTGCGTTGCGATTGCACGAAACACGGGAGAAAAAATCGCGCGCCAGTTTGGAATCCCCGTTTACCTGTATGAAGCGGCTGCCACTCGTCCCGATCGGCAGAACCTGGCAGACATCCGGAAGGGAGAATTTGAGCTACTGCGGGATGAGATTGCGATCAACGAGGCTCGCAATCCGGATTTCGGCGAGCGCAGAGTACATCCTACGGCAGGCGCCACTGTCGTCGGAGCCCGCGAGCCGCTGATTGCATATAACGTGTATCTGGAGACGCAGGATGTCTCTATCGCCAAAGAAATCGCCAAAGCGGTGCGCTTCAGCGGCGGCGGGCTGCCCTTCGTCAAGGCGCTGGGATTCTCGATACCAGAGAGAAAACAAACTCAGGTGTCCATGAACCTGGTGAACTACAAAAAGACCCCAATCTATGTTGCTTTCGAAAAAGTCAAAGAGGAAGCCATCCGCCGAGGCGTGTCTGTGGCGAGTAGTGAAGTTGTTGGGTTGGTTCCTCAGAGCGCGCTGCTGGCTTCAGCGCACCACTACTTACAGATCGAGAAATTTTCTGAGGACCTCGTTTTGGAAAATCGTATCCAGGCGACGCGCGAGCGGACCCTTGTGGGCAAAACGGTCAGCGACTTTCTCGATTCGGTATCCGCGGTCGACGCCACACCGGGGGGCGGAAGCGTAGCCGCGCTGGCTGTGTCTTTAGCAGCCGGACTCGGCGAGATGGTTTGCAATCTCACGACGGGAAAAAAGAAATATGCCGCTGTAGAAAATGAGGTTGTTACGCTGAGGGAAAAATTTAAAGAATGGAGAGAAGAATCCATGCGCCTGATAGATCAAGATGCGCGCGCTTTTCAGACAGTCATGGCCGCTTACCAAATGGAAAGAGGAGAGACGCGCGATCGCGAGATCCAGGAAGGCTTGCGAGCAGCCACTGAGATCCCGATGCAGACAGCGACAATCGGCCGCAGTGTGATCGAGAATGTAAGCCGGTTGTGTGACATTGGCAATCAAAACGCGTTGAGCGACACAGCAACGGCTGCGGCCGTGGCAGTGAGCGGCATTGAGTCGGCAGCCTGCAATGTCGCTATCAACCTGAGGGATCTTACCCAAGACCAATTCAAAACTGAGATGCGCGCCCGGTTGGACCGGCTGCTCCGGGAGAGCCGCCAGATTGGCGATGAGATCCGGCGCAAAATAGAAGGCAAGCTTGGATAGCGGTAACCGAGAGAAAAACCGATCACGCCGGCACCCACAGAGCCGCGACCGGAAGGGAGCGGCGCGCCGATGTAACACTTTGCGACTACAGCAGCGCAGAGTTGTTGCAACAACGATGCGGGACGTT
>DASYPF010000257.1:0-4766 GCA_036006905.1 Acidobacteriota bacterium | reverse complement strand
TTATCATAGAAGGTCCCCGGATGTTCCGGGGACCTTCTTGAGCGCTGCTTTTGAATGGTTAGCGAATAGGCAACGGCAAGCCTGGAATATTAAGTTCTTGATCCATACACGAGATCTTGCCTCTTTGTCCCGCTCCTCCCCCATCGACCTCACCTGCCGAACGCGGGGAATTATCGCGCCTGTCGCCGTCAGAATTGGCCGTGCAGAAAATCTTTCCACTGATAAATGGACTGGTTGGGAATTCCAGAATATGACTGTTTCCGACCGACGGATCTGCCGCATTTCTTAAGCCAGCGGCATTTACCGGATTTCGGAAAACTTCCGTCACGCGTCCGTCTTTGGTGACAACAGCCACTGCGTTCCGTTCATTGGCGTCCGCCCAAATATTCCCGGCTCCGTCGAGTGCTATACCGTCTCCTCCTTCAAGGATGGGGTGAGCAACGAAAACATTGCTGAGACAGAGCGTGTTAGGTGCGAATGTTGAGTCACAGCCGACTGGACTCTTGAGGTTTCCTTGGCGGTCCAATTGGACCTTCCACAACGCTCCGCGGGCGGTATCAATAACAAACATGTCCCCTTGGTGATTGAACGCAATGCCATTGGCTACCAACGGCTGGGAGCCCAAGGTGTTGGCGGCATTACGAGACGTGGGTGTCACGGTAATCGTGCCGGGCGGCAAGGCGCGCACGTCACGCCCCACTCCACCCACGCCGTTAATTAAATTGACTTCATTCGCCATCGGCTGTATCCGGAAGACCTCCTGGCAATTGACGACAGGAGAGGGCGGCGTGCAGTTCGCTCCAGCTCCAGTTATTTTCCACACTCGTCCTTGGCCTGTCGTTCCATCCCCAGTCCAGAGGTTACCATCGCGATCGAAAGCGACGCCATTAGTTCCTGGAATACCTGACGCAAATATTGTGGCGTTCGGCGGGCTGCTCGCGTTTGGTGTGAATGTGTAGATCCTGCCCGCACCGCCATCGGCCGCGAACAGATCTCCGACATCGTTGAATGCAATTCCTGTGAAACCGCACGAAGCCGCAAGAGAACTCGGAATGAAACCGACCTGTATCAAACTTGGATTTGCGAGATTTATCTTCCATACAGGGCATGGACTCGTGCCCGACCCACCGGTATAAAGATTTCCGCTACCGTCTCCAGTCAATCCTTCAATTGCTTGCGGAGTCGTAATGAGTGTTGTAAAAGTTGAATTCTGAGGGAACTGGGAAGGTTCCGCCCAGACAAAAACATGGGTTAAGCAGAGAATAAAAGCACAAGTGATCGAGACGAAGCCTTTTCTTCTCATGGTCGCTCCTCCTAAAATTCATTTGCCTAAACTACCTCATGTGTTTTATTCGCCGGCTCGTGTCAACGCACGAAGTAAGGCAGCGACCAATTTGCTTGCTCCTCACGCCGTCTTACTCTTGATCACGGACTTCGCGGCCCAACTCCAACTACACAGAGAGCCCCCGGTATCGGTAAAACAGATTCCGTTATGTGTCTTATGGTCTTGCCGGCCTACGGGACGCACGGATCTGTCCGCGGATCTCCCCGCCTGGGGACAGGTCCGTGTGCACGTTGACGTAGGCGGCGCCAGCCCGGATGGCGCGAATGACCTCGGCAAGCTCACCAGCCGCAAGCTGCTGGGTTGCGATGCTCCCGGCTATGACGTTTGCGGCCGTGATGTGCCCGGTGATGGTGCCAAATTGCGGGCATGTTTGGGTCCCGGCTGGACCGGGATTCGTCGTCGTGCCGCAGAACCAGATGACGATGCTGCCGGTCACGCTCAACTGGCCGACGTGGATGTGGGCCTGTCTCACCGCGCCCTGCAGATCGCTATACGTCAGCTCGTAGTCGATGGACTCATCGTCGCGGTTGATCATGGCGCGGAACTCGCCGCTGGCGACGGTAGATACCCCCGCGGGCGTCTCCTCGTACCCGGTCAGCGTGGCCTGGATGGTCTCAGCTTGAACTACGCTGACGATAACCCCTAGTAACGTAACCAATACGAGTGCAGATCGTAGAAACAGCTTCATGAGAGACCTCCTGTCTAGTGCAGAGTGGGTGTTCACCTTCACTTCCTCTCCGGCGCAGAGCGATATCAATTTCGTTGAGCGTGCGTCAAGAGCCCTATTCGGGTCGCTCGCGCACTACCCCAAATGGTGAAGGGGTAAATTCTACCTATTTGGATTTCAAAGTTGAGCGCGTCAGAAAAAAAATCGCCGTACGAGGAGGCGAATTCTCTCGCCGCAAATTTATCTACCGCTCGCGAAATAGATTCAGCAAGTGGTCGGAAAAGGTCTTTGGGGAGAAGGGCTTTTTGAAGATTTGCCAGGCGCCTAGAGAAGCCAATTCTTTTTTTTCTTCCGGGTCATCCGTGCCGGTGAAAAAAGCCACGGGGAGATCGCTCAATTCCGGCGTCGCTTTGATATCGCGCATCACTTCCTTCCCCGATATCGGCGTCATCTGCACATCCAACAAGATCAGATCCGGAGTTTCATTGCGCGCCGCTTCGACCGCGCTCGTGGGATCGGCAACGGCAACGATTTGGACATCGGGGAAACGCTTGAAAGAAAGCCGCACGAGATTATGAATTTCCGGAGAATCATCGACGAGTAGAATTTTTCTTAAAACACCGTCGCCGGCTTTACCAGCGGCGCACCCCTGTAGACTTTGATTCACAAGCTCGGTCAGTGTCGCTCTGAGCTGTTTCGTCAGTCCAACGTCTTTTTGAATAATGTGCTCCGGCTGCGCCCTCGCGGGATCGAGCGCCGCCGACGACGCTGTCAAAAGAATCACCGGTTTCACCATGTTGGGACCCGGGATCGCGCGCAGCACGGTAAACAGCGATTGTCCGTCGATCGTCGGCACCTGGAGGGACGTGATGACGGCATCGAACTCTTCCTTGAGCAGCCATCCCAGCGCCTCGTAACCGTCTTGCACCGACGAAACATTGATCGCGCCAAACTCTTTGAGCACCCCCATGCAAAGTTGCAGCGCCGCCAGCGACGGCTCGACAATCATGACACGGTTAAATCCCCTGGCGAGTTTTGCTTCGGCAGCCTGTGGTTTACTGGGTTCGTGGTATTCGCGACGCATGTCATTTAAGAACCGCTCATCACCAACGAGATAGGCCTTCGCAATCGCCGCGAGCTGATCGTTATGCGCTAACAAGCTATCGACGAATTTATTGTTCTCCATTAGAGACGGATTCGCGCCGGCAAGCAGATCTTCCATCCGGTGGGCTGCGGCCGACATCAAATCCAGTCCGTAGCTTCCCGCCACTCCTTTGATGGTGTGAATTTTCCGCGCAAGCTTCTGCTTGCGTTCGGCGGCGCCGTTCGCCAGGGACAGATCGAGAATGAGACTCTCGATATCCTGGAGATCGGATTGCATTTCTCGAAGATACGAATTTCGCTCTGCGAGAAGTTCCGCGTCAATTTCCCGGTCGGCCGCCATAATCGCCTGTCATTGTCCGAGAATCTTTTTGATTCTCAGCAGGAACAGCTCCTTTTTGATCGGTTTTCTTAGATACGCGGTCACTCCTAACTCGAAGCCCCTAATCTCCGACGCTTCATCGGTTTCGGCGGTCAGCATAACAATCGGGGTATCGATCTTTTTTTGTTTCACTGTTTCCAAAAGTTTGAACCCATCAAGATTGGGCATATTCACATCGGATAAAATCAAATCAAATTGGCTCCTGCCCAACTGCATCAACGCATCGATCCCGTCGTCGGCGATGGTCACCGCATAGCCTTGGCCTTCGAGATAACGGCGAATCAGCGCCTGGTTATCCTTGTCGTCCTCGACCAAGAGGATCGCCGCCGTTGAGGCGTCCTGTTGGGCCGGCTTGACGGCTTCCTTCGGCTTGTCGAGACCGACGGGCGAACGCGTTGCGGCGGCAGATTCCGTCTGAGGCGTCCCCTCCTCAGCCAGGACCTTCTGGTACGCATCGTCGACTGAGATGAGCATTTGTGACACTTTTTCCGCGGCGTGATGACCGATCAAGTAATCTCCCCTCTTGTAGGCGAATTCCCGGATCGCCGCCGCCGGCTTGTTGGCGTGGATCATTTCCGCAACCTCGGCGTCGAATTTTACGATTTCGTAGATTCCCTCCCGGCCAGAGTAGCCGGATTGATTGCACTTCGGACACCCCACAGGATGCGCGACTTCGGGCGGAAGCGGTCGCGCGAAGGGCGCCAGGCGATCGGCTTCCTGCTGAGTGATTGGCGAAATGTCCTTGCAGTACGAACATAATTTCTTGAGCAGTCTCTGGGCGACCACGCAAAGAATCGAGTCGGCCATCATGGTGCGGGTCACGCCGAGCCGTTCGAGACGGAAAATCGCGCTGGTCGCGTTGGACGTGTGCAACGTGGAAATAGTGAGATGTCCCGTGCTAGCGAAGTCCATCGAAGCCTTGGCGGAAAAGGAATCGCGAATTTCGCCTAAAAACAGAATATCGGGGTCTTGCCGCATCGCCGATTTCAGCAGCGTTTCAAAATTGATTCCGGCCTTTTCGTTGACCTGCTGTTGATTGGCGAATGGGATGCGGTATTCCACCGGGTCTTCGACTGAGATCAGGCTGCGTGACTGGGTATCGAGGTTGGACAACACACTGAAGATCGTCGTCGTCTTTCCCGACCCGGTTGGTCCGACAATCAGAATTAAACCCTGCGTCGACCGGGCCGCAGCGGTCAAGTCGCGGCTCTGCTGCTCGGTCATTCCCAAATCGATGAGTTCCTTGGCGCCTCCGCTCGGCTCAAGCAGTC
>DASYPF010000256.1:0-32667 GCA_036006905.1 Acidobacteriota bacterium | reverse complement strand
CCCTGCATTGAAGTCCATGGGACTGAACACTACCTGCATTGCCTTGCTCAGAAGACAAAAACATCACCTGGAATTGAGGCATCGACGTCTGCCGAACCTCATGGGACCGCTTGCGCGGTCCGCGCGATATTGGGATCGCTGACCGGGGGTGCCTCGCGCTTGGCGCGTCGGCACCCCCGGCTACTGTTGTTCGTCCGCTTCGCGGACAAGGCGCGACTCTGGCCAGCCCGAGATCCCCACACAGCGGTCCTACAAAATGTCCAATCTCCAGAGCGCGGCGAAGCCGCGCCTAGCGCGCCTATGGCGCGCGGCAGGAATATCCAAGATCGAGACGTTGTGTGCCGCATCTCTACATCGAGCACTACCGATCGTGCACCCCGCGTAGCGGTAACGCGCTACGCACAGGTGGGGGCATCTGTGCCCCTTTTCCGTGCACCGATTGCCAAATGATCCGGTTTAAAAGATCGTCCGGCGCCGCGTCAATGTCCTCGAAGTTCATTTGCATCGACTCCTTGGCGCCTGGAGCATCCGGCTTGTTTATTTCATCCAAAGGATAGCCGTTTGGTATGCCCCGGTAAGCTGCAAAATCCGGCTCGGTGGTGAACAAGTTGGTCATCGGACGGGCCGCAGCATCGTATTGGCTCATAGGGTGAATTCCCAGCAGCAATTCTATTGTGCGCAGAACACTGCTCGTTGTGTAGTGAGTGTGGTCCAGAAAATGGCGCTTCACGTAGGGGCTGATTACCAGGCAGGGACTGCGGTGTGCATCCACATGATCAGGTCCGTTTTGCGCGTCGTCTTCAAGAACAAAGATTGCCGTCTTTTTCCAAACGGAACTTTTACTCACCGCTTCTACTAGCCTGCCCAGCGCCAAGTCATTGTCTGCCACCAATGCGCGCGGCGTGTGGCTCCCCGGCCGAGTGCCGGCGGTGTGATCATTCGGCAAGCGGATAATCTGCAGCCTGGGTAGTTTGTCCTCGCTTACCAGGCGCCGGAATTCGGAGATGAAACGGTCGGCACGCTTTTGATCCGGGTATTCCAAGTCGAAACTACGAAAGTAAGGATCAAAATTGCCTTCCAGCGCGGGCACCAGGGCCTTGCCGGGGTCTGTGGGCTTCGGTCCGTTTTGGATGAATTCTCCGTAGCTTCGATACGTGACGTGGGCGCGTTTGGCGGCGTCCCAGATATATCCGGATTCGGGAAATACCGTTGAGTTTTCTCCCTCATAGTCATACTTACGTCCCCGGTCCGCATACAGGCCCGGCCACGTCTTTTCCACGTAGTCAGTGGCGTAGGCTCCCATCGACCAGTTGTGGCCGTCCGCGCTCACTTCAGAGTCAACGAAGAAATTGTCAAGCAGTGCGAATTCTTTCGCCAGGGCGTGATGATTCGGAGTGATGGCCTCGCCGAACAATACCAGAGAAGAATCGCCATTACCCCGGGGTATGTCTCCAAAAACCTGATCATAGGTCCGATTTTCTTTGATGATGTAGATGATGTGCTTTATCTTCCTTGATTCGCTTCCGACGAATTGTGAAAAAATGCCAGCCATGGTTTCAGAGTTGAGCCTCAAAAGTTCATCTCGGTAGGGTGTATTACGAAACGTCTGGTCCGTCCAGTTGCGCAACACCGCGTCGGTTGGATAGGGGATGATGGAAAGCGTGCCCTTCATCAATGAGCCAATGAACTGTCGTTCTTCCCCGGGCTTCTGATATGGATTGGGTCCTTGCGGGTTGGGAAAGGAGCGCGAGCCCTTCCCATTCAACACGTAGATAGTGGCCCCATCCTCCGAAAGGGCCACCCCAGTTGGATACCAGCCAGTAGGGATGAACCCCCTTATCAAACTGCCTTTTGTTTCCGGAGCCAGGTGCACCACGGCGATGTCGTTGTTGTCGGCATTGGCGACCAGCAAAGTTCTGCCGTCGGCGGAAAGAGCCAGAGCATTGGGAGTGCTTCCTTCCGGGGCTTTTTCGGTGATGCTGGTGCGAATGTTTTCCAGCACCCGGCGTGTCCCGAGATGCACCACTGAAACGGTATTGTTGTTGGCATTGGCAACGAAGAGGAGTTTCCCATCGCGATCCAGCTTCATGTCATTAGGATGAGGGCCGACCGGTATTTTTTCGATCTCACCGGTTAACAGATGAATCATGGAGACGGAACCGTCTCCCCAGTTGGAAACGAAAAGAGTCTGCTCGTCTGAGGAAAGCACACAATTGTATGGATTCTTTCCCACCGGAAACGTCAGCAAAGTTCGCCCGCTGGAGGTATCCACCACTCGCACTTCCTTGGAGAGATTGCACACGACATAAAGAACCGAGCCGCTTTTGCTGATTGCAAGGCCTGCGGTAAAGACGTCTGCCTTACGTGGTTCAGCCAGGACAATCTCGCCGTCGGCGACGTATCCGGTTCGGTTCTTGCGAAACTTGTAGATGTTGTTTTCGCCACCGCCTGAAACATAAAGCATGCCAGTGCGCGGGTGGCGCACCATTCCCAGCCAGGCATTGCGAAGCCGCAGCCTCTGAATTTCTCTTCCGCGCGCCAAGTCGATGACTGCCAGCACGGGCTCGCTATGCCCGCTGTGCAGAACAATCGCGGTTCTCTCGCTCGAGTCGATCAGGAAGTTAATGGGAAAGTCATCCAGCGGTATCTGCTGGCCCGCCGGGGAGATTTTCCAACCGTTAGGAAGCATAGTCACTTGCGAACCCGGAACGTTTTCCTCAGCCGAAATTCGCAGCAGCAGGCTTGAGGCAAGCAGGCATATTCCAGTGATGGAAAGAACAGCGATTCTTTTCATGGCGGTTCAAGCCGGATCGTCGCAATCTGTTTGTCGCAGTGGGAGATTATGCTGGTCGTCTGTGGGTGTCAATGTGGATTGCAGATTGCGAATTTCGGATTGCGGATTTTTTGGCCTGCGGATTGCGGATTTCGGATTTCGGATTGCGGATTTTCTGGGCTGCGGATTGCGGATTTCGGATTACGGGTTTTTTGGACTGCAGATTGCGGATTTCGGCTTGCGGGTTTTTTGGACTGCGGATTGTAGATTTCAGATTGTGGATTGTGATTGCGAGCGCCGGCAGAGGTTTTCGTCGACAACAGCGCGTCATCGGTTCGCAAAGCAAAAGTTGGACCACGGACGCTTTTTGAAATCCGCAATCCGAAACCGAAATCCGCAATCCTCAATCCTCAATCCTCAATCCTCAATCCGCAATCCACAATCCACAATCCGCAATCCGCAATCCACAATCCGAAACCGCAATCCGCAATCCGAAATCTCCAATCCGCAATCGCAGAAATCCGAAATCCGCAACCACCCTAGTTCCCTAAACCAAAATGCCTGCTTAAATATAAGGGGAGGGTAGGAGAATGGAGCGATTCAAACAAATTGGCAGAAAAATTCTTATCACGTCAATGCTGGCTCTGCTGTCGGTGAGTCTCACGACGGCAGACACCGTCTATCTCAAGAACGGAAATATTCTGAGGGGAGAAATTCGGTCTTTCGAAAACGGCCGTTTCACCCTGTCCTTGCCAGGAACTCGAACGGGCGAGCCGTCCGAGTTGGTGATTAATGTGACTGAGATCGCCCGGATTCGTTTTGGTCTGGAGGGAGCGGCGCCTGTTTTGCGGGAGGTGACGCGCTCGCTGGAGGTTGTTTCCACACAGCCAGTCTCCTCCACCGGCGTCCAGGTGCGGCAGGGGGACAGAGTTCGCCTTGAGGCGCGCGGCGAGATCTTTGTAGACCGGACGCGCAGAACCGGACCCAACGGAATTCCCGGAAGCGCTACCGAAAGACCTTTTCCGCGCGACAACTGGGGCGCGCTTTACGCCATGGTGGGGAATTATCCAGGCGAGGCGCTGGTAGTGGGTACGCGCCGGGAATTCACTGCACGCAGAGACGGAGAGATTTTTCTGGGAATCAACGACGGATTTCTGGCAAATAACAGCGGTAGTTATCAGGTGACCATCACCACCTGGGAACCTGAGGACGAAGGAACGGGCATTCGGGGAAGGCGGCGGGAATCAGGCGCCAGCGCTGCCGAGACGGTCGAGGAACGGGTTGAAGTTCGCTCGGATCTGGGCTGGACGGACACTGGGATTCAGATGCGTGAAGGCGAACGGATCAATCTGGAGGCCTCCGGAACGATTACGCTAGCTCCAGGAAAATCGAGCGGGCCGGACGGTGTATCCCCCGGAATTTTGGGTGCTATTTTTGGAACCCTCCCGGTGCCTGACGCCAAACAAGGAGCACTCATTGGACAGATCCGGGGCGAACAAAATTCCGATGTATTCGTCATTGGCTCCCGCTCGGAAGTGGTTGCTCCAATTGCGGGAACGTTGTTTCTAGGAGTCAACGACGACAGCCTCTCCAACAACAGCGGGTCTTATGTTGTAACGGTAAAGCACACGAGGCCCGGGCGGCGATTATAGCTGATCTCATTTAAAATCAGTAGTTTAGATAGAATCCCTGGTATTTTCGACTGAATATTCAGCTTTATTCCCGGATTCTTTTTCCGCATAATTTAGCTTCTGACGTCGGGCGCTCTTCGCTTACTTCGCGGCAATTTTTACTTTTCACGCTCTAAAACGCTGGAGGACTGTAACTTGTGAAACTCAAAGCGTTCAAGAATGAACCGCTATTTGATTTTTCCAAGCCGAGAGTAGCCAAGAAGATGCAGCAGGCGATCGACTTGGTGCGAAGCGCGCTCGGTAAAGAGTATCCAATCACTATTGGAAACCAGAAATTCCATACCGAAGACAAACTGCGCTCCTACAATCCCGCACATAGGGCGCAAATTGTTGGGATTTTCCAGAAGGGGACCCGCGAGTTGGCCGCTCGAACGGTGGAAGTAGCACACCAGGCGTTTGGGGAATGGAGTGCGTTACCTTCGGAGAAGAGAGCTCAGTATCTTTTGAAAGTCGCGGCTTTGATGCGCAAGCGGCGAATGGAACTTGCGGCCTGGATGGTTTTCGAGGTCGGCAAGTCCTGGGAGGAAGCCGATGCAGACGTCGCCGAAGCTATTGATTTCGCCGAATTCTATGCTCGTGAAATGCTCCGTCTGGCCGGGCCTCAGCCGCTTGTAAAAGTGTCTTCAGAACGCAACGAACTCCGTTACATTCCCCTTGGCGTTGGCGCCGTCATTCCGCCCTGGAACTTCCCGCTGGCAATTATGGCGGGCATGACTTTTGCCTCCATCGTTGCCGGAAACACAATCGTGCTAAAGCCATCGAGCGATGCCCCGGCGATAGCGGCCCAATTGATGGAGATCTTTCGCGCAGTCAAGGTGCCGTCCGGAGTGGTCAATTTCATTACAGGCAGCGGCGGAACCATCGGCGACACGTTGGTGGCGCATCCCAAGGTTCGCTACATCGCGTTTACAGGATCTAAGGCAGTGGGCCTGCACATCAACGAGCTGGCGTCCAAAGTCCAAACGGGTCAGATTTGGATTAAACGTGTAATTGCGGAGATGGGAGGCAAAGACAGCATCATTGTGAATTCCGATGCTGATCTTGACCGGGCTGCGCAGGGGGTAGTCGTGTCAGCGTTCGGATATCAGGGACAGAAGTGCTCCGCATGCTCGCGAGCCATCGTGGTTGAAAAGGTTTATGACAAGTTTCTAAATCGCCTGCTGAAAAAAACGAGTGAGTTGCGCATGGGCGCTCCTGACCAGCGCGGAGTTAATTTTGGTCCGGTGATTAATGATCAGGCGATGCACAAGATCCTTCAATACATTGATAAAGGAAAATCGGAAGGACGCCTGCTTATCGGCGGCAATGTCCATCAGGAGCAGGGATTCTTTGTGGAGCCGACTGTGATTGCCGACGTTGCTCCTGGCGCTACCGTTGCTCAAGATGAGATCTTCGGGCCAGTATTGGCCGTCATTAAAGCGAAGGATTTCGACGACGCCTTGCGCATCGCAAATAACACCGAGTACGGACTGACCGGCGCCGTCTACACCAAGTCGAAGAAGAAAATCCAGCGGGCCAAGCGGCAGTTTCACGTGGGGAATCTCTATTTTAATCGGAAATGCACCGGTGCGCTGGTGGGCGTCCATCCGTTTGGCGGCTTCAACATGTCCGGAACCGATTCAAAAGCCGGCGGCAAGGACTATCTATTGCTGTTTACTCAAGCGAAGGTCATGTCGGAGAAAGTGAAGTGAGGAATCGGCAGATCGCAAGTCGCAAGTCGAAGGTCGCAGGTCAACAGGTCACAGGTCAGCAGGTCCAAGAGTTGGTTGCATCTTAGTTGGCAACTTCGTCCTATTGATCTGTGACCGGCAGACCTGTTGACCTGTGACCTTCGACCTGCAACCTTCGACCTGCGACCTTCGACCTTCGACCTTTGGCGTTTCTTAAACCCGATGATTCCCAGGTTCATTTTCGCGCTCGCTCTCATCGGCCTCTCTATCTCGACCTACTTCACCGCAATCGCATATGGTTGGATGGATCCGGAGGCCCGTTACATCCCCAAGTTTTGTCAAATGGGGAAAGAAACGTGCGCCAGCATTGTTTTCACTCCGCGCGCCAGAGTTTTTGGAGTGCCCAACTCGCTGCTGGGACAATTGTATTATCTGCTTCTCCTCGCCGGCATTCTCAGCGGCTGGTTGTGGCAATTTCCGCTTGTGCAGGTCATGCTGGCGGCATCGTTGCTCACCGTGCTGCTTGGGGTCTATTTGACGTACTCGCTGCTTTTTTGGACAAAAGTCTCATGCAAGCTCTGCTTTACGAGCCATGCCCTCAATGCTGTCATTTTTGTGCTGCTCGTCTGGAATTTGATAATCGACGGGCCGGAATTCTGAGGTCGCGGACGCTCTTTGATCTCCCGAGCCGCGAGCGACTTTTTCACCACCAAGGACACCAAGGACACTAAGGCTTTCACGTTGTGTCCTTGGTGTCCTTAGTGGTGAAAGACTTTCCAATGCTAAGAACGCCCAGAAAATGGGGGATTATAGATGCCTCAACAGATAGCGCGTGATCAGATATCCATCGTAAATATTAAAGGGAAACATGCCGGTGGTGTAGTGGCCACAAGGCAGCTCGGCGCGCTCGTAAGGAATATCCAAGCGCCGGTATGCGGCAAAGAGTTGCTCGGTGAGTTCTGGACGAAATGTGGTGTCATAACGGGCTGTGATCAGCAGATGCGGCCGGTAATTCCGCCTGACCCTTTCGATGTAGCTGTGGGGGCTGATCGGCAGCCAGGAGTAGCGCAGCTCGTCCAACCCGATGTGAGACTCCAATCCTTGGCGAACAAACCGCGTAGAGAGGCCGGTCCACACCACGTCGGCAAAGAAATTGCTGACATGATTGAAGGCCGCGGCACGGATATTTACGTCATGCGCAAACGCCAGGTAACCGATGCAGCTTCCGATGCTGGTGCCCACGATGCCGATTCGTTCAAAACCCTGGCGTTTCAGCCAATGTACAACGGCACGAGTGTCGATTACCGCTTGCCGGTTGGCATGGAGAGTTCGAGCCAGATTGGGGCTGACCAGATAATCAGAGCGCTCAGTATGCGAAGGACGCCGCCCGTCGTGGTACGGAAGGGAGAGCCGAACGGCGCTGACATTGAAAAAGTTGAAGCCTTTGGCCAGGGAGACATAGCTGTGGGGCTGCGCGTTCCAGTGCGGCAAGATCACCACGACGCGATCAGCACCAGGCTTTAAAAAAAGCCGCGCCCGCGCCAGATCGTTCGGTTCGATGTGACTCGGCAAGGGCGATGGGAATGTGAGCTCGTCGCCTTCGACGCGGTATTCCGGCTCGGCAGGCAGCGAGAAGAAGTTATCGGAGTCACGCAGCGCCTGGTCCACAAGTCGGTGCAATCGTTCGCGCAGGTCCAAGTTTCCGTCGGCAGGCAGCCATTCTTGCCCAATCTCGAATGGCAGTACTCGCCGGTTGGTATCGCGGTAAGAAAAATCGCGTTCCTTTTTTTCAATGTATCTGTGATACATGAAGCGGCTCCTAGTTCTTGGCTAGCTGCCAGTTCCCAGTTCTGAGCACAGTCCCAATTAGCGCAGGCATCTACGACCCAGGGGATCGGGAACTCTAGATAGAATAATGCGTAGCCTAGAGAAAACGCAAAGAGTCTGAAGCCTTGAAAGCGCGTCCGAGACAATGGTCATAGGCCAATCATCAATAAAATCTCCATTGAACCTAATGCGATTCTCTCATCTGATTCGCGCGGGCGCCGCCAATGCCTGGCAGAATCGACGCGTGATTTGGCTGCCGTGGCTGGCCAAGCTTGCACTGGCTTTCCTGATGCTGGAAATCTCAGGTCGGGCCGCGGAATTCGGTTTCACGCGGCAGTCGGGGTTCTTTCTGTGGTGGATGGATATCTTTCATCTTGAAGGCCGGCCACCCCTTCCAATTGATGAACGGTTCGAATCCTGGTCAGTGTGGATCTTTTTCCCCTTGGAGAACGTGCTGCATGCAGCCGTCGTAGGCTCCCTCGGAACGGTGGTATTACAGAAGCGAATCCTAAATTTCTTTCGATATGGGATCCGGTATGTCGGCCGGTTCCTCAGGATCTCGCTGCTCGGGTTCGTTCCCGTTGTCGCCTGTTACGCGCTGTGCTGTTGTCTAGCCGGGTGCTATCGGCTATTCCACCTGTCGCTGGGCTCGTCTATCATGCTGCCGCTGTCGGCCATAGCCCTCGTGTTTGCCATCGAAATCATTGCCGATTTCGCTCGCGTTCAGACCGTGGTCGAAGAGCGAAGCAGCACAGTTCTCTCCTGGCTTTCGGCATGCAGGTTTGTGTGGCAGAACGGACGATGGGTTGCCGGGATCTCCTTACTGAAAGTGCTCGGCGTGCTAGTGTTGCTCGCGGTGAATCCTCTATCCAATGCTTCAGCATTTTGGGGAACCAGGATCACCAGCCTCATCCTGCTTGTGACACTCTGGCTGCGCATCTGGTTGGCGGCGGTAACGTACGCAACTCAGATTGAACTGGTTCGCGTTGTAAATGGGGGCCCAAGGCTCTTTCTGCCAGATGCAACGTAGAGCGCACGGCCGTGCGCCCTTGCGGCACGCCTGTGGTCGTAGCCCCAGCAGGATGCTGAAAAACTCACCGCAAAGGCGCGAATAACGCGAAGGTGATCAGATCAAGACCATACGTTCGAAATCATCCAGCCCTCCTTAAATGGATGACTGCGGGACAGTTATGCCAACGTTAGAGTCTCGGGTCCACAAACAGCCTTCGCGTTCTTCGCGCCTTCGCGGTGAGTTTTTCAGTAACCTTTAGAGACATGCCGCTCTAAGACCCAAATTGCAAAAATGGGCTTGAAACTGCACTTCGAAGATGCGATAAATTAGTAATACAAATGAGAAGACGAAAAGTACGAATTACTGCGACAATCCGAAAAGATCTGGCGTTAGCTTTGACCAATGCTGGCCGAAACAGAAGTGCCGTTCTTGAATCCATTCTAGAAAACTGGGCGGAAGAAGAAAAACGGAGAAAACTGGACGAAGAGTTTGCCAGTTATTACAAAGAATACGCCGATGCTGAGGAGACCGAAGAAGGACGATGGCTAAAGGCCGTCTCGCGCCATCTGGCAGGTCCTGATATTGACTGATTCCGCCGATCGGGATTTTCCAAAACGTGGCGAGATCTACCGGGCCTTTGCCCACGGCAAAGAAGGGCGGCCTGTGGTGATCATTTCGCCAAACGGTCGAAATGAGTTTGCTCATGACGTATTGGTGATTCCGTTGTCGACGCGTCACCGCCCATCGCCCACGCACGTCAAACTTCCTAGCAAGCAAACCGGCTTGCCTCATGACTCGACAGCCAAATGCGAGTACATCGGCCCGGTTCACAAAAGTGAATTGGGAGATCGCATTGGCTACCGGTTGTCGCGCGAGATCTTGATGGACTTGGAGGGCGGTGTTATGCGGGCGATTGGCGTGCCGTAATCTTGTCTTCGAGAACAACTCCCGAATGCATGTGACTTAGATCGGAGACGCTCGGCGGAGCTTGCCCGAATCAGCCGATCAGATTGGCGTGATCTCTCAACATGCAGCGGTTCTGCACGACACGGATAGCGGCCTCAGCCAGCATTCTTGCAGCCTGAGCGTGTCTGATTCCATCCTGCATCCAAAATACTTTGGGTTTTAACTGCAGGGCTTCTTGCGCGTGAGGCATCACGTTTTCTGAGGCGCGGAAGACCAGGACGACATCCACGGGTTCATCGATCTCCAGCAGCGACCTTAGACAGCGTTTGCCGAACACTCGGTCCAATTTCGGATTAACCGGGATGATTCGATACCCTTTCTGCTGCAGATACTCAGGCACGTAAAATGCAGCTTCGTAGGAAGAATTCTTTACTCCCACGACGGCGATTGTTTTCGCCTCGCGGAGAATCTTCGCCACATCGTCGGGGTCATCGACCAGATTTGATTGCCAGTCCATTAGGAAAATTGTAACGCAAAATTTCCATGCTATCTTGTAGGACAGTTCAGGGGAGGCGAAGACATGGTACTCACAGCGGGGCATCTAAGTCCGGTTCTTGCCATACTGTTTGGAATTCTGATCTTGATCTTTCCGCGATTCTTAAATTACTTTGTCGCGATCTGGCTGATACTGCACGGCCTGTTGGGTCTGGGAATAGTGCGGTAGCGTGTTTGATTGCGGAATGGGGTGTGAATCGATTGCGGACTTTGTGGGTTGCGGTAGTCAGTAAGCTGAATTCTGGAGCATGAAGGCACACCAGTAAAGGTTTGCCAGGACTGATGTTTTGCTCGAGTGCCCATGATGGCGCACGTATTCGGGCGGCCACGCAGGGGCCGCCCGTACGAGCGGATTGATTTTTCCTGCGCCCTGACGCTCTGGCTAAACAACGAACGACGGACAACTGACAACGGACGCTTCTGTAATCCGCAATCTGCAATCCGCAATCGATTCCATGAGGCGCCCCATGGGAGCGCCCCGGAAGGAATTCAGGCGGCTTTCTTTCCTTTCTTTGCTTTAGCCTGTACCATCTCTACCTTTTCTACCGTTAATTCTTTTTTTGCCGCATCCAGCTCGCCTGTCACTTTTACGTGATGGCCCTCGTGCCCCTTGATCGCGTCAGCATTGGTGATGGTATAGGCGTTTTTACCTACAACCAGCACGGCCTTCCCGCCGCCCGCAAGACATTTTTCAACGCATGCGGGATCGTGTTTTTTCTTAGCTGCAAAGCACTTATCATCGCTGATGGTGCCGGTCCAGTTTCCCTTCTTTGCGGCGGCCAGTGCAAACGCCGAAAAAACCAGAACGAGAAGCAGCGAAATGGCGATTGTTTTCCTCATTGAGATTCCTCCTTAGTTGTTTTTACATCACCCGCCCCGATAAAAGTGCGCTAGTTTTTCGGGACTACCTCATTCTAGTGGCTTTTCTTTAGAATAATCAAGCCTCAGAGAATAAACACCCAGCCTTCCTTGGCGCCGAGCGTATTCTCGAAGTGCATGCGGGCCTGCTGGACCACTTCAAAGAACATCTGGTCGGTGTGCGATGGATCGTGGTGGAACAGGATGAGCTGTTTTACTCGCGAATCGTTGGCCACTTTTGTCGCCTCCAGCCAGGTGCTGTGTCCCCATCCCTTGCGCTGTTCGTATTCTTCCGGAGTGTACTGCGAGTCATAAATCAAGATATCGGCGTTTTGAGCAAATTCACGCAGTGTCGAATCCAGTTCCCGGTGGCCGTGTTCCAAGTCGCTGGCGTACACGATAACGGCTCCCTCGGATTCGATCCGATATCCGAGCGCGCCCTGAGGATGGTTCAAGGGAAACGGGTGGACGTTAAGGTTTCCGAATTTGATCGGGTCCCGGTGAATTTCGCGAAAATCTCTCTTAGACGGAAGGAAGGCGAAGTTGATGGGGAAATACGGATTCTTCATCTGTCCTTCCAGCATTTCACGGACGGTGTCGTAATATGGTTCCGCGTCTCCTTTGCGTCCGGGCCTTGCGCGGCGGAAGGAATAAAACGTGAACTCATTGGCCCCGGCATAAAGCGGAGCGAAAAACGGAATTCCCTGGATGTGATCCCAGTGATAGTGGGTCAGCAAGAAGGTAGCAGACAGTTTTCGTTCCTTAAATTCTTCGACTAATGAGATCCCCAGATTACGGACTCCCGTTCCACCATCAAATATAAAGATCTCGTTGGTGGGAAGGCGCACTTCCAGGCAGGCGGTGTTTCCTCCATAACTGAGGTTTTCAATCTGCGGAGTGGGAGTGGAGCCGCGCACTCCCCAGAACTTAAGTCGCAAACGGAAGGAATTCTGATCTTGCATCTACTGTCCTGTGTGGCTGCTAACTTTCGCGATTGGCCCTCGGCATTTGCTGTCAATCTCTTGCCTTTAGTTCAGGGAGGCACAATTGCAATGAAATGATAGTGGCCGCCAATATACCTTCAGGTTCCCATGAAGTCAACGCAGCCCCTTGAGCCAAACATAGCAGCGCCTGAAATTCTAAATTGCCACTAAGCCACGACAACGCGAAGATGGTCTGGGGAATTCTAGTGCAGGTGTTCTGCGACGCGCATTTGAGATGGTTAATCCCGTAATTGACTTCAAACCATCGTGGCTTCGTGGCAATCCGGCCCTTGGCGGCGGTAAGATGGTCGATGATTGCTATGACGCCACAAGCGATTGAGAACCCTTTGCGCGAAGGCATCCGGCTGGAAGCCGCTGCCGAACCATGCGTGATGGTGATATTTGGAGCTTCCGGGGACTTAACACGGCGAAAGCTGATGCCGGCGTTGTATAACCTGACGCGCGAGCAGCGGCTGTCGTCTGCCTTTGCAGTCATCGGCGTCGCCCGCCGTGAAAAAAGTGATGAGGGGTTTCGCGAGGAAATGCGCCAGGCCCTCGCGGAGTTTTCTCGCTCAAGAATCGATCAGAATGTCTGGGAGAGTTTCGCTAAGAAACTGTACTATCTGGTCGGCGACTTCTCCAACCCCGACATTTATCCCAAACTGAAGGAAGCGCTGGCCCGCTGCGATCTCAAGCACGGAACACTCGCCAACTGCATTTACTATTTGTCCACGCCCCCCGAAGCTTACCAGACAATTATAGAAGGTCTGGGCCATCTGGGATTGCAGCGTCCTGGCCTGGATGGAAAAGGATGGAAGCGAATCGTCATTGAAAAGCCCTTCGGCTACGACCTCGCCAGCGCACGCGAGTTGAATGCCAAAGTGGCGGCGGTATTTGAAGAGAGCCAGGTTTATCGCATCGATCATTACCTGGGAAAGGAAACGGTACAGAACATTTCTGTGTTTCGTTTCGCCAACGGAATGTTTGAGCCGGTGTGGAACCACAAATATATCGATCATGTCCAGATTACGGCGGCCGAAGAAGTAAACGTAGGGTCCCGAGGCGGCTACTACGACAGAAGCGGAGCGTTGCGCGACATGATTCAGAACCACATGCTGCAGGTATTTGCCCTGGTGGCCATGGAGCCGCCCGTCGCTTTTGATGCCGACACGGTGCGAGACGAAAAGCAGAAAGTATTTCGCGCCATTCGCCAGATTGAGCCTTCCGAGGTGGCGAACTATATGGTGCGAGCGCAGTATGCAGCCGGCTCGGTCGCCGGAAAGAAAATCGCCGGATATCTGCAGGAACCAGACGTAAATTCCGAATCCACTACGGAGACATACGCGGCGATAAAATTTTTTGTGGATAACTGGCGCTGGAGCGGAGTTCCCTTCTACATACGAACCGGAAAAGCCATGGCCAGGCGCATTACTGAAGTCGTGATTGAATTCAAAAGGCCCCCCCAAATTTTATTCGAAGAACACGCTGCCGGCCACATCGATCCCAATCTGCTGGTATTGCGCATCCAGCCCGACGAAGGAATCTCGATAAAGTCCGATGTCAAGCTGCCGGGCCAGCGCATCCGCATCCGCCCCGTAACCATGGATTTTCGCTACGGCAGTTCCTTCGGAGTGGAGATTGCGGAAGCATACGAGCGGTTGATCCTGGACTGCATGCTCGGAGACTCCACGCTCTTTACGCGGCGCGACGGGTTGGAAAAAACCTGGGAATTTGTCGGCAAGATTCTGGAAGGATGGAGGCAGCAGAATCTCAAAAGGCTCCCTCAGTATGAGGCTGGCACTTGGGGACCGGTTGAAGCTCAGGAGATGATGGGGCGCGACGGGCGGAGGTGGAGGCGAAATTGACTGAATTGGATCTGGCGGGTCTTCAGCAGGTGAAGTTTCAGGAAGTGGAAAAGCAATTGCGCGCCATGTGGGGCGCCACGGCAGAAGCTGAGGACGCGGAACACAGCCGGCCTGTGATCCGGGCGTGCGCCCTCAATCTGGTAGTGTATGTCGCCGACCGAACCAGTCTTCCCCGCATGCTGGCTGCAATTGATCAAGTGTCCCTGTCCATTCCAAGTCGAGCCATAGTCCTGGTCACTGACCCGCAAAAGGCAGGCGATGACTTGACGACATATATCAAGTCGGTTTGCCGCCTGCCGGATGCCAGTGGCCGGAGGCTGTGCTGCGAGCAAGTTGTGGTGGTGGGCGGGGTACAAGCGGGAAGCGTAATTCATTCGGCCATTGATCCGCTGCTGGTCCCGGATCTTCCTGTATATCTGTGGTGGAATTACCGCCCGGAGTTTGACGGCCCGCTGTTTGAGAAACTCGCGCGCGCTGCTAACCGGCTTATTGTGGACACGGAAGTCTTCGACCGCGAAGCTTTTGGTCGGTTGGTCGATTTCGTCCCGCGTGGCTGTGACGATCTGGCAATCAGCGACTTAAACTGGGGTCGATTGACGCGCTGGCGCCAGATTCTTGCCCAGCTTTACGACAGCGCGCAGTACCGAAATCATTTGGCTGGCCTTCAGCGCATGGATGTCGAATGGATCTCGAATGGCGCCTTTCCAGTTCGGCCGCTTCTTTTGACGGCGTGGATGGCCGGCCGGCTGAAGTGGAACCCACAGGGAAAGATGGAGGGCAGCGGAAACTCGATTCGGATGCAATTCGGAAGCGCTGTGGCTGAGATTTCGGTCGTTGTGACTCTCCGCTCAGGCCCTGTCGAGAATTCGGCAATCGTGGGTGTCGAGCTCCATACCGCCGACGGCGCTGACTTCCTGCTGAAGAAGCTGCCTGACCAGGATTTCACCGAGACGACTGTGAAGCTCCCGGGAATTGCGTCCAATGTCATGGTGGGGGAAATGACAAAAATCGAACTGGAAGAAATATTGAGCCAGGAGCTGGAAGTGTTGGACCGAGACTGGGTCTACGAGGAAGCGCTGCGAATGGCAGCGCGCCTGATCTAAAGTCGCAAGTCGACAGGTCCCGCAGGTTACCCGGTCAAACGGTCATCAAGTCATCAGGTCCACCAAGTCCCGGGCTAGTCTGAAACCGTCGACCTGTTGACCTGTGACCTGTTGACCTGTGACCTGTGACCTGTGACCTGTTGACCTGTGACCTGTTGACCTGTTGACCTGTTGACCTGTTGACCTGTTGACCTGTGACTTTATCACACGACCTGAATCTTGATGGGTTCCAAAGAGATTGTTATTTGTGAGAATGCCCAGGAGATTGCACAGCGGGCAGCCGAACGGTTTGCCCGATTGGCACACAAAGCCATCTCGCGTTCGGGCTGCTTTGCGGTCGCTCTCTCAGGTGGGAATACTCCTCGTGCCGTCAATGCGAATCTTGCCGACCATTACCGCGAGGCATTGGATTGGCCGCGGATTTTCCTATTCTGGGGGGATGAGCGCCCGGTTCCTCCTGACCACAAAGAGAGCAATTTCCGAATGGCGCGCGAAAGTTTGATTGATCACGTCGCGATTCCTGATTCCAATATTTTTCGAATTCTCTCGGAATTGCCTCCTGCCGAGGCGGCTCGCCGATACGAGACAGAGCTGCGCCGCTTTTTCAGGACCGATAAAGAGAAGTTTCCGTCTTTCGATTTGATTTTCTTGGGGATGGGAGACGATGGCCACACTGCGTCACTGTTTCCCGGCACACCTGCGCTAGCCGAGCAAACCCGGTGGGTAGTGAGCAATCCGGTAGAGAAGTTAAATACGGAAAGGATAACTTTGACCGCGCCTGTGATCAATCATGCGAGAGAAGTGATTGTTCTAGTGTCAGGCGCCGCAAAGGCCCCGGCGCTGAAGCAAGTTTTGAAAGGGGAATTGCAGCCGAAAGTTTATCCCTCACAATTGATCCGGCCGCGCGGCCGGTTGGTGTGGTTGGTGGATGAGGCGGCAGCGAGCCAACTGAATTAATGTCACATCTGGAGTCGCAGGTCACAGGTCGAACGTCGAAGGTCATCAGGCCAGCAAGTCAACAGGTCTGCACGTGTTGACTTTCTAACTTGTTGACTTTCGACCTTCGACCTGCGACTTTCGACTTCTTTTGGCACGATCATGATACTTGCCGGTGATATCGGAGCTACAAAAACCAACTTGGGATTCTTTGACGACTCCAGCGGCCGACTCCGCCTGGTCGCTTCGAAGACTTTCTCCAGCAGGAGCTATCCAGGCCTGGAAAACATCATTGAACAATGCCTCAGGGAGGCGCCACATAAGGTAAAACGTGCTTGTTTTGGGATTGCTGGACCGATCCGTGAGGGACGCGTTCAGACATCCAATCTCCCTTGGGTGGTCGAGGCAAAGAAAATTGCCGGCGTCCTGAATTTGAAAGAAGTCATTTTGATTAACGATCTGGAAGCCACGGCGTACGGTATCGCGATGCTCGAGAAAGATTTGTTGTTGTGCTTGAATCCGGGGAAGGCCACTGCGGGCAATCAGGCGGTAATCGCCGCCGGCACGGGGCTGGGAGAAGCATTCTTGTACTGGAATGGCAAAGATCATCTGCCCGCAGCATCGGAAGGTGGCCATACCGATTTTGCGCCGCGCAGCGATTTAGAAATTGAGCTTTTCAATTATCTGCGAAAAGAGTTTGAGCACGTCAGCTACGAGCGCGTTGTTTCCGGCCCGGGTCTTTTAAGCATTTACCAGTTCTTGCGCGATTCGGGAAAGGGATTGGAGCCTGACTGGCTGCGTGGCCGAATTCAGAAAGGTGATCCGACCGCGGCCATTTCGACTGCAGCGCTCGAGAAAGCCTGCCAGTTGGCCGTCGACGCCCTGGATTTGTTTGTTTCCATCTACGGCGCCGAGGCCGCAAATCTGGCCCTAAAGACCATGGCCGTCGGTGGAGTTTTTGTGGGAGGTGGAATTGCTCCGAAGATCCGGGAGAAACTTGTTGACGGCCAATTCATGAAAGCTTTCACCGCCAAAGGAAGATTCGAAGAGTTGTTGCAGGGAATTCCCGTCCACGTCATCCTCGATGAGAAAACAGCGCTGAAAGGTTCTGCCCGCCGCGCACTGATGCAAAAAACCCAGTAATTATTTTGCCTGTCACCACGAAGTTCCAGAAATCTCAGTCTGGCGGATATTTAGCTACCACTGGGTGCGCTTTTCCTCAAGGAGCATTTCACTTTTTGTTCGCAAATTGCCACCCAAGTGGAAAGCCGCAAAAAGCGCGCCTTCCCACTTTCCCACAGGCCCGACTACTAGTTTTTTTCGTTAGCTCAAAAGAGGAAGTTTCTAAAAAACGCAAAAGAGGAACTTTCTATTCTCTTGCAACATTCTCTCTATTCGCTTTTTCTGCCCGGTCGCGGCCGTGTTAAACTAATACATTACAATGGATTCGGTCGCGCACGATTATCGGCTTCTGAAGATAGGAAAGAGCCATTACTACGCTCAGCACACGGCAGATTTGCGGCGAGAGCTGGGGAATATCATTCCCAAAGAGGAGCTCCGCCGGTTGCATCGGAGAGCCGGCTGGCGGCACTTTCTGGTGCTTTTTCGCCAATTTTTTCTCTTTTTCACCGGCAGCTATCTGCTCATTCGTTTTGAAAATCCCTGGATCTGGATCCCCGCGGCGCTGGTGCAGGGACTCACGCTATTTAATTTCACCGTGCTGTTGCATGAAGTGGTCCACAACATAGTTTTGGATGGCAAGCACGAGAAGTTGAATTCGATGCTCGGATGGGTGTATGCGTTTCCCAGCGGAATCTCGCGCACGCAGTTTACCAAGTGGCACTTGGATCACCACGCTGAACTGGGTTCCGAGGAAGACGATCCGAAGCGCAACAAGCTCTCTCCCAAGATAAACAAGCGCTGGTACAAGTTGCTCTATTTTTCTCCCGCGCTTTTTCCTATTTATTTTCGCGCGGCAAAGAAAGAGACGGCGACTTATCCGGTGGAATTGCAGCGGATGATTTCACGGGAGCGAAGCATTACTATCGTTTTGCACTTGGCGATTGCCGCAGCCGTCGCCGGGTGGTTTGGATGGTATGCGCTGCTGCGTGTCTATGTCATACCCTACTTCTTTGTCTTTCCCATCGCGTTTGCAGTAAACCGCCTGGGGCAGCACTATGACATCGATCCCGATGATCCAGCCAAGTGGAGCACGCGCATGCGGCGCTCTCGCTTTTGGGACTTTGCCTATCTCTGGTCGAGCTACCATCTGGAGCATCACTATTTTCCCAATGTTCCCTTTTATAACCTGCCGCGCTTGAACCGCCTTTTGGAACCCTTCTTCGAGCGACACAATATCCAGCCGCGCTCCTATGGCGAGTTGGTTTATCTCTACCTTCTCAAAAACAAGAAAGCGCACAGCGATTGGCACTTTGTTTAGTTGCTAGCCCTGAGTATTCACAAGTACTCATCACAAAGGCATAGCGCAGCAGAGCCGCAACAAAAAAACCGTTCACGGCCACGATCACGTGCACGTCAACGATCACCTGCACGTCAACGATCACGGCCCCGTTCACGAGCACGTCAACGAGCACGTCAACGTCCACGACAACATGCAGGAGATACCGTAGCCTTCATTAAGGATTTTTTCATGATCCTGGTGCGCTGCTGTATGATGTGTCGCTACCGTTGACGTGATCGTGGTCGTTGACGTGCACGTGGTCGTGATCGGCTTTTTTGTGGTTGTGACACTGCCACTGTAGGCCCGTGCACGTGGCCAATTTAGGGACATTATCATGCGCCGATTTTTTATTCGTTTTTTCGCCGCGGCTGCTATCGGCATCGCATGGATGACGGCTTGCCTTGCCGCCAGTGAGTTGATTTTCCCACGTCTCTCCTTCGACAATACCTTTACCGGAATTGCCATCGCCAACCCGGGAAAAACCAGCGCGCGCATAGCGCTCACTGCATACAGTTTGGATGGAAGCATTCTGCAGGGCGCCGGGCAAAACCCGCGCAGCATTGATTTGGCGGCGGGACAGCAGTTTGTCGACGTCGTCGCCAACATCTTTAATGCGCCGCGTGGATTCAAAGGCTGGATCCTGGCGCAAAGCGACGCGGACAACCTGACCGGCTTCTTTCTGATGGGAGGCGCGGAGATCCTCGACGGCTCCGACCTTCCCCTCAAGGCGCTCGACTGCTACTACAATTTGTTGCTGGATCCCTCCAAGTATCAGTCGGAAATCAGCCTGGTAAATCCCAACTCTTCCCAGGCGGACATAACGTTGAATCTGGTCAGCGCTTCGGGGTCACAGATTCAATCGAGAAACCTCTCTCTTGCGGCCAAGGGTGCGTTGCAAGCGACGCTGGAAACTCTGTTTTCTTCTGCAGAGATCTCACAGGCCGCGTCCCTTCACGTAAAATCGAAAGTGCCGGTCGCCGGATTTGAGTTTGTCTTCGCGCGCGATGGATCGAAAGTCGTGGGGCTGACGGCTCAGCCAACCGCCAGGAAGCTTTCCACGCTCAACTTTCCACAGCTTGCCGTCCTCGGCGACTGGGCAACGCAAGTCGGTGTTTTCAATTTAGGCAGCCAACTCGCGTTGGTCACCCTCACCGCCTACAAGCCCGATGGCACGCTCTATGGCGCTCCCGACATTATCGGCACCAATCCCTTTCGTGTCGCCATAGCGGCAAACGGAGCTTTCACCGCCGATGTAGAAACTCTGTTTGGCTTTCAGGGTGGCGCGACTCTGCAGGGATGGCTGAAAGTGGAAACGTCGCAGCCGGCCCTGCATGGGTTTGTCGCTTACGGCACGAAATCGAAACCGACACTGGCTGCCGTCACCGCACAGGCCGAAGGGATCACTAACGCTCTTTTTTCTCATCAAGCCAATGGTTCAGGTTTTTACACCGGCCTGGCTATTCTCAACGCCGGCACCGTGGCAGCTAATCTGGAAATCACATCTCTCACCAAGGACGGCCGAGTCCTGGGGTCGGTAAAGAAAGTCCTGGGAGCCCTGGAGCGAATTGTAAACGTCGTCCCGGGATTTGTGCCGGAGGCTGCGGGAGCCGTCAATGGCTTGGTTGTAATCAGCAGCGATTTGCCGCTTTTCGTCACCGAGCTATTCGGTACGGAGAATCTATCCTCGCTCGCCAATGTCCCGGCTCAAGCGGCGCCTGCCAGTTACAGTCCCAACCCGGCGTTGATCTCATTTCAATTGAGTCCTTCCACTGTAGTCCCGGTTCAATTGAAAAGTCGTCAATCCTTCAAGGCGAAATTAAACGGTAATCTGGCGGGCGATGTTGTCTGGTCGGTCAATGGGAAAGTCGGGGGAGACAGCGTTAATGGCTTCATAGATAGTCAGGGGGTTTATACCGCTCCCGCGAGTCATCCACCGCAGGGCCGCGTCACCGTTCGCGCCGAAACTCGAGATGGCAGGCAAGTGGCCGGAAGCTCTATCGACTTGGTCCGAAAGGAAGCATTTCAGGCTGATGTTAATTTTCTCAGGAGCCAAACTTACCTGAGCGGTTTGAAGAAGCTATACGTCGCCGAGCTGGCAGGCGTCGCGGGCAAGGTCGCCCCTGGCCCGTATCACCAGCAGGTGGGCGGTTCGGTCAACACGATTATCTCCGAACTAAGCCCTATTGGGCAGAAGAAGGCAGTAAGAACGTTCTCCAAGACTAACGTGCTTTCGGTCATACCCTATACTGATTCGCGGAGTAACGATTACCTGTTGATTTCTTCCTACGACAGCGGCCAGCCGTTGTCGGCCAGCACGGGGAAAGTGAGCCGCTATGATCCCGCACGCAATCAAAATGACGAGATTGCTACCGGCCTGAAACTGCCTGTGGCCATGACAGTAGACGAAGCCTCCGGCGATCTCCTGGTGGCAGACCAGGAGACCAATGCCATCGTGTCGGTTGCAAAGTCAAAACTGGATCCCAACGTCAGAGCAAAGACAGGGTCATCTATTTCACTCAATCCGCGCTATCTTTTTGCGGCGCAAAAACCCGGCGGGTTGATCGTTGATGGCTGCAGCGGCGCGGTCTATACCTCAGAGACCAATAGCGGCCGGATCCTTCGCTTCGATAGAAAAACGAAACAGACTGCAACCGTCATTACTGGATTGCAGAAGCCGACGCGCCTTTTTGGTCTTTTCCGTTCCGGATTGGACTGCAGCGCCGATGCCGACGTCGATGCTTTTTTCTTTTTTGTGGCAGAAGAGCCCACGTCCGGAAACAACGGCAAGCTGACGCTTATCATCCCTTCTCTGGGCGAACCCTTGCGTCTTGTCGAAGACCTTCAGTTCATTCCCGATATCTCTCTAATCGACCCCAACAATCCTTATGTTGAAGGAGGGGAAGAAGCGATCACTTTCAGCGAAGAACGCGCGGACGCGCCGGACCAAATCTTTTTTAGTCCTGTCGGCGAAGAGTACGAAGAAACAAAACCGGATAAGATCGATCAGGCTTTCGACAAATTCACGGTGTTCGGTGCGGTCTTTCAGGATAGTGACGGGCTCAGCGGGATCACGATTGTTCTTAAGGACAACGCCACCGGGAAGACCGTCGCTACTGGGACGACCGACCTCTTCGGTGAATACCAGTTTGAGAATGTACCGATCGGGAACTATACGGTGACTCCCACAGCTTCCACCCACACTTTCACTCCGGCCAGTCGCATGGTGCCCGTAGTGGATGACGACGTGGAACTTGCAGATTTCGATGCCAATCCAAACGGGGGTTTCACCATCAATGGTTTCGTGACCGATTCCCGCGGGCGTCCGATTTTTGATGCGGGTATCGTTATTGCCGATGCTAACGGGAATGCTTACCTGAGTTTTACGGCAAAGGACGGATCGTTCCGCAGGCGAGGACTGCCTAACGGAGTGTACGCTGTCGTTCCTTTTTTTTCGGACCTGAACTTCGACAAGGAATTCGCCATTATCCAGATCAACAGCGCCAACCAGTCGGTGACTTTTGCCGCCACCAGCCAAGTGTGGAATGTCACGGGAAAGATCACCGCGGTCGACGGAGTCCCGCCGGCCTACACATTTTTGCTTCTGTACGACACCGAATCTGAGGAAACGCACTACGAGTTTGCAGACGCTGCCGGGAACTACCAGTTTTTGTCCATTCCCGAGAGCGCCGACATGAGTCGTTACGAGCTCTATGCTTACCTTCGCGGGTTTCAAATTACCATCCCGCAGAATCCTTCCGCTGACCATTATGTGTTCGGCCTGACAGCCGATCTGCAGCCTTCGCAGATTCCGTTTGAGTCGCGCTTTGTGGGATACGATATTTCGGGAGAGGTTTTTGACTCAAATTTGAAACCGATCGCAGGCGTCACGATACGCTACGGCAACGCGTCTACCACCAGCGCCGCCGACGGCAGTTTCACTTTGTCCAAATTGAAAAACAACGTTCAGGTCTCCGCTTCCAAGTCCGGTTTTAGTTTCTTGCCCGAGGTGATCGGTATCGACTTACAAAAGTTGATTCCAGACGAAGTATTCTTTGTGGGAACGTCTGCTCCTATCCCTCCTCCCACCATTCAATCGATGGGCGCGTCTGTATCGCCCGGGGCGCCGGTGACCATATCCGGGAGCGGTTTAAGCAGCGATGTGTCGCAGCTTCAGGTTCGCTTTGGCTCGGCTTTGGCAAGCATTATATCGGCGACTCCAACTCAGATCCGAGTTTGGGTTCCTATGACGCTGGCTGCAGGGCCAGTCCCTGTCACCGTTGCAGTCTCGGGGCGAAGCAGCGCTCCGTTTTCTTACACGGTTCTCAGGCAGATACCGCTCATTACATCAGTAAATCCCCAGGCGATTTCCAACGGGCAAAAAGTCACTTTCAATATCCGAGGAGAGAATTTCTCAGGATCGAATCCTCAGGCATCAATTGATCCAGATGCAGGACTGAGCCTGGTGGGCGCCGAATCTCAGGTGGTCAGCAGCAATGAAATGCGGCTGACCTACCTGGCCGGCCAGGGACTGGCGCCAGGCTTTCGGGATTTGAACGTCTACTTTGACAGTCTGCAGAGCAACTTTTTCTCGCTGGCAGTGAATCCCGGCGGGAGCACCAGCCTGAAGGTGACCGGAATCTCTCCTTCGGTTGTCAAGCCGGGAGCGCGCGTTACATTTACCATCACTGGATCTGGATTTTCAGCGGGAGGAAACGTACAGATCGTTCCCGACGTGGGAAGCGGGCTGAGCTTTGTCAGCGCCACAGTCAACAGCGATAGCTCATTGACCGCTGTCTACGATATTGCTCCCGATGCGGTACTGGGCAAAAAACATTTTCAAATTGCCGTGGGAAGCAACATCAGCGATTTTGTGGAGTTTGTGGTCGCGCCTTAAAGTGCGAATGTCTTCGACATTCGCACTTACGAGCGCTGCCGCACTTCGGAAATCTTGCGCTCCATTTCCCGTTCCAGGCGTGACCGGTCGTTGACGAAGCGCTCTTGAATTTTTTCCAGTTGCTCTAGGTCCTGGGCCTTGGCGCTGTCGCCCTGTTTTCCTATTTCCAATTCCGCGATTTTGGATTTGTAGAGACTGCGAATCTGAGCAATTTCCGCTTTTTGCTCGCTGCTCAGCTTTTCAACAGTTTCGTCGATGCCCTTTTCTTTCAGCTTCTCCAGCGCCCGCTCGTAAGCGGATTTCAATTCATCATTCGACATTTGACATCCGCAGCTCAGGCGGCAATGGAAAGTAAACATCCTCTTCGGTGACGACGACTTCTCGCACAGCAGAGAACCCCTGCGATTTCAAGCAATCGATGACCTGTTCGACAAGCACCTCAGGGGCCGAGGCACCCGCGGTTACACCGATGCGCTGCACACCATGCAGCCACTTCGGTTGAATCGCGCTGCGGTTATCGATCAAGTACGCGGGAGTGCCACGGGTTTCTGAAACCTCCACCAGCCTTACAGAATTGGAGCTATTGGCAGCTCCTACGACGAGAACCAGGTCAGTTTCTGTCGCAACAGCTTTGACTGCGGCCTGGCGGTTCTGTGTGGCGTAGCAGATGTCTTCAGCAGCGGGGCCCGTGATGGTTGGGAACTTCCGCTTTAAGGCGTCGATGATTTCGCGCGTGTCGTCCAGACTCAGCGTTGTTTGAGTCAGGTAACAGACGCGGGAAGGATCCTTAACATCGAGCTGATCAACGTCTTCCACTCTGCTGATCAACCGCATCCGTCCGGGAGCGACTCCCATGGTTCCTTCCACCTCTTCGTGGCCCTTGTGGCCGATCAGGATGATCGAGTAATCCTCACGAGAATATTTAGCCGCCTCCAGGTGGACCTTGGTCACCAGCGGACAAGTAGCGTCAATGACTTTCAAATGTCGCGCGCGCGCCGTGTCTCGAACTTCCGGTGAAACGCCATGGGCGGAGAATACCACCCGGGCGCCATCCGGGACCTCATCGAGCGTTTCGACAAAATTCACGCCCTTATCCCGAAGTTGTTGGACTACATGTTTGTTATGGACGATCTCTTTACGAACGTAGAGTGGCGCGCCGAATCTCTCAAGCGCGACGTTGACAATGTCGATGGCACGGACAACGCCGGCACAAAATCCACGCGGGCGGGCCAGGATAATTTCCTTTTCCATTTCTGTGACAAGCATAGCAAAAATCGCCGGGCGACGCGAACCTGTGATTCTTTCACAGGTCCTACGGGCCGCGGCTTGGCTTTTGATCAGCCGAGATGTTTCTTCAGCAGGAGTACGGTTCGGTCCAGATCTTTTTCCGTGACATAGATGGAACAGGAGAAGCGGATCGAGGCAGGCATCCGGGTGTCTCCATCGGCCGCGGTGACCCAGATTTTGTGATCCTGCCAAAGCTTGCCGGCAAACTCCCCGATCTTTTGTACGGGCAACATTGCTTTTACCATCGCAGCCGACAGAGTGGGGGGCGGTCCGTTTCCAAACCAGACGCCTTTGATCTCAGAAAGGCTGGAGCGCAGCCCGCGTGCAAGAGAATGTTGGCGCGCCAGGATGCGGTCCGTTCCGATTTTTTTATGGAAATCGATAGCGGCAACCATGCCTACCAGCAAGCTCAAATTCGACGTGCCTATGTTGGTAAGGCGCTCGCAGCCCAATTCCGGTTGGTCCCAAGCGCCGCTGGCAGTGTGACACCACAATCGCTCCGCCATCCCCTTACGGCAATATAGGATCCCAGTCCCCTTTGGTGCATAAAGCCATTTGTGAGGGCTGGTGGCGTAATAGTCGCATCCCATGTCATGCATGTTCAGGGGGATCTGCCCGATGGCATGGGCGCCATCAATCAGGCTGATGATGTTCCTGTTTCTGGCGAGCCCGCAGATTTCTTTTGCAGGCAAAATTCCACCGGTGACTGTGGTGATGTGGCTGATACTGATCACGCGTGTTTTGGAGGTTATAGAGCCTTGCAGTCTTTCCAAAATCTCTGCCGGAGACTTCGGCGGCACGGGAAGTTCGAATTCGCGAACCACGATGCCATATCGTTTGGCGCGCTGGTACCAGGCGCTGCGTCCGCCGGGATGCTCCTGATTGGTCAGCAGCACTTCGTCCCCCGGATTCAAATCCAGTCCGGTCGCCACTGTGTTTATCCCCTCGGTCGCATTGCGGGTCAGAGCGATTTCTTCAGGCAGCGCGCCGATGAAGTCGGCCACGGTTTTTCGGATCTCCAACGTAGGCCCATACCCCCACCACGGATACTCGGCATATTTCCGCGTCCGCACTGCTTCGGTTTCCAGCAGGTGGTGATACATCGCCTCCAGCACGGGGCGGGGTGAAAGCCCCAGGCTGCCATTGTTGAGGTACGAGATCTCGTCGGGAAGCAGGAATTCGTGGCGGACCTTCTGCCAGTAGTCGGTTGAATCGGACTCAGAAACCCATTCCCGCCATCGAGATTTTTCTTCCAGGGCGGGCAGCAAAGCTGGCGTCAAGAGCAACGCAGAAAGCTCAGCAGTAAACATTCTGCGGTTCATAAAATCACCAGAGGCGGCGATTCGAGTTTCGAAGCTCGAACTTCGGTCAGCTATTTTTGATCACGATGGACTCAATCACGTCTGCCACGTCTTCGCTGCGGTTGAGCGCTGATTCCACGGTTTCGACGATTTCCTTCAGCTTGATTAGTTCGATGGGATCATGCACGTCATCGAAAAGCGAGCTCATGGTTTGGGCGTAGATCGCGTCTCCGCCGCGTTCCAACTCGTTGACGCGCTCGCAGTGCGCCAGCGCCTCTTTGTAATTTCTCAGGCTGGTGACTGCTGCTTCGAGTGCCTGACTCTGTTGGGTCAGGATTTTGGCCAGCTCTCGAGATCCAGGCACTTCTCTCCGGATCTTGTACATCGTCATCTTTGACGCAGCCCGGTAAACCAGGTCAACTACGTCGTCCAGAATCTCTGAAAGCCGGTGGATGTCTTCGCGATCAAAAGGAGTGATGAAGGTAATGTCCAGTTTCTGGATCACTTCCTTAACAAGAAGGTCTCCCTGGTGCTCGTGTTCTTTGATGCGATCCTTCATGCCGCCGTCTGTGGGCCCGGCCAGCAACTGTTCCAGAAGCTGGCAGGCGGCGGTCAGGTTGGACGTCATCGCCCGAAACACATCTGTAAATTTTTCATCCTTCTGGAGGAATCGGATTAGCGCCATAGTTAATTGTTTCCTTAAGCAGCATATTCAAGCACGGCGGGCGCTACAAGCAATTTCTGATAGAATCGCTTTCAATGATTACGGGAATCCTGGGAATCGCTTTTGGCCTGGCTGCTGGCCTTTGCCTGTTGGTGGGATTGGTACCGCTGCTTGGATGGATCAATTGGATCACGTCACTTCCGCTTGCTCTTGTCGGCTTGGCTTTCAGCCGAGTCAGCGCCCGCGCGCGCGTGGGACGGTCGCTTGGAGTAGCCGGCACGGTGATTTCAGTCGGGGTGATCGTCATCGCCCTCTTCCGGCTTTTTATAGGTGGCGGCTTCTTCTGACCATCGCTCTGGCGACCTTCGGAGGAATAAACCAGAGGAGCGTGGCCGGTATCGAGCCATTGAATTCGATACAACAGACGGCAGCTTTCTTGAAATCTATCTGAACGGTATCCTGCTTGCCGCTCAGAAAATACGAGACGGAATAACCGAGGTGAGGCTCGTGACCGACCAACGCGACCGTGTCTGCTTTCAGTCTATTCACTTTGTTTTGCAGCTCGGCAGGTTCCGTCCCCGGTATCAGCTCCTTCCAGATAACCAGATCCTTTTTGTGCTTAAACTGCTGAGTCAGGACTTCGGCCGTCTGGCGAGCGCGCACCAAAGGGCTGCAGCAAATTTCGTCGAAGCCCTCCACTACCTTAGCCAGGCCGGCGGCTACCTCTCGCATCTTTTTGACGCCTTCGGCGGTAAGCGGGCGAGTCTCGTCTCCCTTGCCCCAGGATTGGGCGTCTTGGGCAATTGCATGGCGAACGAAATAGAGGATCATAGTTGCTGGTACACTGTAACAGAAAAATTGGTACTGTTTATTAGGACACGGAAAACGCGGAAAACACGGACCCACGAATGTCTTTTCGGGGCACCCTGCATTTATTGCCGGGCCTGATTGTGTCTCAGGGTGCCCCGAAAAGACATTCGCAAATCCGTGATTACTGTGTCATCCGTGTCCCAATAAGCGGTACCAATTTTTCTGTTACAGCGTACTAGCTCCTCCCTTCCCTGGACTCAATGGGGCGCAATTGAAAATGGAATTCCCGGGCATGCTGTTCGTACTGACGCTTGGCTAATTCATAGAGCGCGTACTGCGATCGCACCGTTTCGTCGCCCGGGCCAGGCCGGCGCCGGATGTATTCACCGCTCGGCCGCAATTCCCATGCGTTCACGTTATCGCTAAAAGCGATGTCAAGGGTCTGCAGAGCTTTTTTCCTGGTCTCTGTGGATTCGACGGGAAACAGCAATTCCACACGCTTGTCGAGGTTGCGAGGCATCCAATCAGCGCTGCTCAGATAAACTTCGTCACTTCCCCCATTATGAAAATGAAAAACGCGGCTGTGCTCCAGGAAGCGATCCACAATGCTGATGACACGGATGTTCTCGCTGATGCCCGGTAGTCCGGGCCGGAGCACGCACATGCCGCGCACACAAAGATCAATACTCACTCCTGCCTGCGAAGCCTCATAGAGCGCGACCAAAATTGGCACATCCAGCAAAGAATTCATTTTGGCTCGGATGAAGCTGCGCTGGCCTTCGCGTGCTCGAGCGGTCTCGCGTTCTATCAAAGAGATGATCCTTTCCCGCAGGCCAAACGGAGCCATAGTCAGTTGCTGATAGGTGGGAGGGTCGCTAAAACCGGTAATTGCGTTGAAGAAGCCGGAGGCGTCGGCACCCATATCATGGCGCGCCGTCAGCAGGCCGATGTCGGTGTACTGGCGCGCCGTGCGGTCATTGTAATTCCCGGTACTCAAGTGGACGTATCGGCGAATTCCATCCGCTTCTCTTCGCACCACCAGCAGAATCTTGCCATGCGTCTTCAGGCCGGCCAAGCCGTAGATCACGTGAGCGCCGGCGCGTTCCAGTTGTCGGGCCCAGGTGATGTTTCGCTCTTCATCGAATCTGGCCGTCAACTCGACCAGCACAGTGACTTGCTTGCCGCTGAGCGCCGCAGCTTCCAGAGCGCGCGCAATTGGGGAGTTCTCATTCGTCCGGTAGAACGTCTGTTTGATGGCAAGAACGTCGGGGTCCGATCCGGCCTGTAGCACCAGATCAACAATCGACTCATAGGAATCGTAAGGATGATGGAACAGCAGATCGCGTGCCGCAACGACGGCGAATAGGTCGGTTTGCTCGACAAGCTGCGGCAAAATCACGGGAGGCAGCGGAGAATACTTCAGGGATTCGAAATCTTGAAGATCGCACAAAGAGGTAAGCCCGCGCAGATCCAGAGGCCCGCGGATGCGATAAACGTCCGCTCTGCTTAATCCAAGGTGGCGCTGCAGAGTCTTTGTGAGTTGTGTGCCGAGAGAACTCCTGACCTCCAGCCGAACCGGCTCATTTATGCGGCGTTTCCGCAGCTCCTCTTCTACCGCGTGAATGAAATCTTCGGGGCCTTCATCGTCCAGCTCCAAATCGGCGTCGCGCGTAATTCGAAAAATTCCGGTCTCCAGGATTTCGTGGCCGCGAAACAACTCGTCAACATTGGCTGCGATCACCTCCTCGAGGAGAACAAACTGCTTGCCTCTGCGGCACGGAAGTTCCAGCAGACGCGGCAGCGTGGCTGGAACCTGCACCAGGGCCAGAAGACCTTCCCGCTGTAGAGAGCGTAATCGCACCAGCAGGTTCAATGATAGATTCAGCAGCAGCGGGAAAGGATGGGCCGGGTCAACGGCCAACGGCGTGAGCACGGGAAAGACTTCGCTCTCGAATTTTTCCAAGACAAACTGGCGTTGAGGCGGCGTGAGTGACTTGAGCTGCTGAATCCTGATCCCGGCATGGCGCAACTGCTGAGTGAGCGATCTGAAGCCGGAGTAGACTTTCTCGACCAGAACATGGGCGGCCTCTGAAACACGCTGGAACTGTTCTCGATAAGACATACCAGTGGGGCAGTCAGAAGACTCCTTGGCTTCGATACAGCTTTTCAGCCTGGCCACCCGCACCATAAAAAACTCGTCCAGGTTGGAGAGAACAATGGCAAAGAAGCGCAGCCGCTCCAGTAGCGGAGTGTTGGGGTCCATGCCCTGCTGAAACACTCTGTCATTGAATTCCAGCAAGCTCAACTCGCGGTTGATGAATACCCGGGGATCGGGCACTTGCACTTCAACCTTGACTTCTGGAAATCTGTTGTAAAGCGAATCGTTTGCCATAGATTTCTTCAAACAGGTTGGTTTTGCCCTGCAGCGCTATCCGCTCAATTGACAGATCTGCGTCTTTGCGCGTCAAGGCTCGCAACAACACTTCGTCTTCTTTCGACACCACTTCCACGTTCTGGATCTTCTGCGTGTGGTCCTTGTCGAGAGCGTTGGCAATGCGGAGGATCGCCGCCAGCTTGCTGACTTTCATTCGCTCATCGGCATCCAGACTGCGATAGCTGGTATGGCTGCGCTGCGGCATGGCTCGCCGGTGGTAGCGGGCAATGTTACCTATTAATTCGGCATCATGCCGGCTCAGTCCGAAGATTTCAGAGCTGTTGATCAAATATTGCGAATGCTTGTGGTGCTCGCGAGAATGAACGAAGAGTCCAATGTCGTGCAGTACTGCCGCTGCCTCAAGAAGCATCCGGGCATGGTCATCAAGACCATGTTCCGCGCGCAACTGGTCGAATATCTGAACGGCCAGCGCGGCGACATGGTCTGCATGAGCTTCGTCGGTTTGATATTTTCGGGCCAGTTCGCGGGCGGAGCTGAGCACCTGCTTGGAGAGCTCATCCATGCCTCGCCTTCGATCCGCGCGCGCCATGTCCAGCAGCAGGCCTTGGCGAATGTTTGCGCTGGGTATAATCACTGTTTGCGCGACGGTTCTTTCTAACAACTGCTTGTACACGCGCAGCGCTGGAACCAGGGTTTCTGCGTCCACATAGTTGATGTGGAAACGCTTCACCAGTTCGTCTTCGCCAAACTGCGAGATCTCCTGGCAGCATTTCAGAAACTCTTCGCGAGAGATTGTGTGCACAGCCTGGCCCTTTCCCTGCAGGTGGCGAGCTGCGAACCGGACATCTCCCCCCACCGCCATCACTTGAGAGATTTTGTTGAAGGGGACGGACCTGCGCATCGTCTCCAGCACGTTATGGATGTATCGATCTAGAACCTCCACTCGGTGCTGGTGCCCCCTGTTTACACCAGCCAGCGACTGGCGCAGGCGCAGCGCACCCAGCGGATAAGTCCCCGCGTGCACCGGGCCCCCGTTGCGGATCAGAGAAATGTCCGCGCTGCCACCTCCGACTTCGACCAGCAGAGCTTCCCCGTTTGCCGACTTCAATTCTTCGCCCAGGATGCTTGTGACAGCCAGGAGGGTAAGGCGGTTTTCCTCGGGGCCATCGATCACTTCGATATCCAGGCCGGTCCGCAGGAACACGCGGTCGAGAAAGGTATCGGTGTTGACCGCCTCGCGCACCGCGCTGGTAGCCACAGCCCGAAATCGCTTCACGCTGTATGTATCCATGGTGTCCTTGAAGGCGCGCAGCGTGTCGCACGCAGCCTGGATGGATTGCTCGCTGATGTGGCCATCCATGAAGACATCCTTTCCCAGGGAAACTCCTTTGGACACGTTTTCCAAATCTCGGAGATTTCCTGCCGCGTCCACTTCAGCGATGGCCATGCGGATGGCGCTCGAGCCAATGTCCAGAGCGGCGATAGCGGATATCGCGGTAGTGGTTCCGGTTTCAGGCATATAAGGACGACCCTTTAAATTCTATCAAGAGGATAAGGAAAAACTGAATTCGGGCGGGTCTCAAGAGCGAGTTTTGATTGCGAAAAAGCGGCTCCGGTCACTTGACTTGGAGCGATAACCGGCATAACTTCATGAACATGCTGGAGCTATTGTCCTGTCTGGTTGACAGAGGAGATCGAAGGATAATGAATTCAGGGAGCCGGCAATGAAGGTTCTCCTTCAGCCCGATGACGGCGCGGGCCCGCTGGTTACCGCAATCAATAGTGCCACAAAGACTATTCAGATCGTGATCTTTCGCTTCGATCACGTCGCTGTTGAAAAGGCTCTCAAAGCCGCCATCAGCCGAGGTGTTCTGGTCCATGCGCTGATTGCGCACACCAACGGAGAAGGCGAGAAGTCGCTGCGGAAGCTTGAGATGAGCCTGCTGGAGGTCGGAACAACCGTGGCCCGTACCGCCGACGATCTGGCCCGCTACCACGACAAAATGATAATCATCGACCAGCGCTTGCTCTATGTGTTGGGTTTCAACTTCACTTACCTGGACATAGAGCGCAGCCGCAGCTTCGGTCTGATGATCAACAACAAGAGAATGGTGGAAGAGGCCATTAAGCTGTTCGAAGCCGACGTTAAGCGGCAGCCCTATAGTCCCGGCATGCCTAATTTCGTCGTCAGCCCGGAGAATTCACGATCGCAGTTGGCCGCTTTCCTCAAGGGCGCGCGCAAGCAGTTGTGCATTTACGATCCGAAGCTTACCGATCCTCCCATGATCCGAGTCCTGCAGGAGCGAGTCAAATCCGGAGTTGAGGTCAAAGTCATCGGACGCCTCGGCAAGCGAGGCGCCGGAATCGAGGTCCAGAAGTTTCCCGGCAAACGCCTGCACGTGCGCGCCATTATCCGTGACGAACGCGACGCGTTCATCGGCAGCCAGAGTCTGAAGAAAGCGGAATTGGATTCGCGGCGCGAGCTGGGCGTAATCGTACGGGATCCTCGGGTGGCAAGACGGATCCATGGAACGTTTGAAGCCGATTGGGCACAGACGGAATTGGGGAAAAAAGAGGCCAAGGAAGCGAAGAAAGACGAAGAGCATGTGGCATAAGCAGCTCGCCGCAACTTCTAACCCTGCGGACGCCGCGCGCCTTAAGGAGCGGCTGACACGG
>DASYPF010000255.1:0-2915 GCA_036006905.1 Acidobacteriota bacterium | reverse complement strand
TGATTCGTCGTCCCAACCCACTGATGCCAGTTTGCACGCCGAGTTGGTTCGACCGCTACGCATCAAGGTCTCAGGCTGTCCCAATGGCTGTGCTCAACACTCAATAGCCAACATCGGATTCTATGCCGCCGCTCTTTCACGCGGGGACCGCAGCGTGCCCGCCTACTTTGTGACTCTGGGTGGTCAGACAACTCCCGATAGCGCACAGTTTGGTTCACTTCTGGGCAAGTTTCCCGCGAAGAATTGCGTGACGTTGACGGAAACGCTTCTTGGCCTTTACGAAAAGGAGAAACTCCCGGCGGAGGAGTTCAACGCCTTCCTGAGCCGAACTGGAACCAATCGCCTGAAAGAGATCCTCGATCCGCTGCGCCACGTTCCATCGTTTGAGACAGACCCTTCGTTTTACGAAGACTACGGACATGAGCATGAAAGCTTCGCCGTTCGTCGTGGGATAAAAGGCGAATGCGCCGGCTCAACGGTGGCTGAAAGCCTGCCCACAATCGAGGCGGCGCGGGAGTGGTTGGCCCAGGCAGAGGCATTGATCTACCACAAGGAATATGGAGAGGCAGGTCTCGCGGCTTATGAAGCAGCAGCAACTGCTGCTCGCGTCCCGCTCTACCAGAGACTTGTGGATCCCTTCACATCGGATGAGGCTCTGTGGGAATTCGAAAACTTGTTTGTCTTATCGGGTGAAACCGGAGGGAGGTGGGAAGGAATCTCATCGCTATTTGAAGATCTGAGGAGCTGTGTTCGCCAACCTACCGAAGTTAATCGGACACCTGATGAGGCAGCACGAAAGATCACCGACGAAGCCCGCAGATTCGTAAGTTACTGCGCTGTGTCGACAGGCCAACAGTCGGAGGTAGCCGCATGATAGACAAAGTATCGCGTGGTGTCCTCGTGGTGGGTCACGGCAGTCGTCGCCCGGAAGCAAATGAAGATGTGCGCGAGGCGGCGTTGCGCATTGGCAAACGTGGCGGCTTTGTGCTCGTCGAACCCGCCTTCCTCGAGATTGAACACCCGAACATTGCCGAAGGGTTTGCGCAGCTGGTTCAACGAGGAGCACGCGACATTGTAGTGCATCCATATTTTCTCTCGCCGGGGAGACACACACGCGGCGACATTCCCCTGGAAGTTTCTGAAGCGGCCAGCCGGTATCCAGGCATTAGCTATCGGATTACCGAGCCGCTATCGGCGCACCCTTTCGTGATTGAAGCGTCTGTAGAACGCATCTTCGAAAACATGGATCACGGGACGAATGTCGAGACGCCAGGTACTTTGCAATCGAGCCGAGCTCGCTGCCGGGCAGAACGCGGAAAGGTCTATCTGGTCGGTGCAGGGCCGGGTGATCCAGGACTGCTGACGGTGAAAGCGCTAGCTCTTCTCGAGTCATGCGACACGCTCGTTTACGATTATCTTGTCAACCCGGAAGTGCTCAGTCACGCCACTTCCGCCGAGCGTATTTACGTGGGCAAAGTCGGCGGCGGGCGATATACGCCGCAGCTGCACATCAATCACTTACTCGTACAGCACGCCCGAGCAGGAAAGCGAGTGGTCAGACTCAAGGGCGGCGATCCGTTTCTATTTGGACGCGGGGGCGAGGAGGCTGAAGCTCTCGTCGAAGCAGGCATCTCGTTTGAAGTGGTTCCGGGAATCAGTTCAGCGCTGGCCGTTCCGACCTACGCCGGCATCCCGCTGACGCATCGCGGTCTATCTTCCTCGGTGGCTGTTCTTACCGGCGCTCGCCGCGGAAATGGGAAGTTTGATTCCGGGACGTTCATGCCTCTTGCCTCCGCGGACACAGTCGTGGTGCTGATGGGCGTGATCCATCTGCGGGAGATTGCGAACGACCTGATGAATTCCGGGCGTTCGGCGGAAACGCCCGCGGCCGTGATTCGCTGGGGCACTTACAACGGTCAACAAACGGTTACTGGCACGCTCGGCACCATTGCGGATGAAGCGCACCGCGTTGGCATGCGCCCTCCGGGCGTGATCATCGTAGGTGAGGTTGTGCGGTTGCGTGAACGCCTTAACTGGTTTGAAGAACATCTCGGTGTGGTTGATGAAGCAGAGTTGGAGGCGGCGCTCGCGGTTGCTTGTTGAAAAAGTAGACTGGGGGAAGAGAGGACGATCCAGTAACCAGGGAAGATGACTATGCCTTTGGCTGCATTATCGATTAGCGAGGAAACTACAGAAAAGGACTGGCAAGCGGTCTCCGATGGATTCGAGAAGGCTTCGCCGGAAGATGTCCTTCGCTGGGCCATTGAAGAGTTTGACCCGGATATCGCCCTCGCTACTGGTTTCGGAGCCGAAGGCTGTGTGCTGGTGTCGATGTTGTCGGCTATAGGTTCGGGCACGCGCATTTTCTATCTAGATACTGATCTACTCTTCCCGGAGACCTACGCTTTGCGGGATCAACTCGAAGAGCGCTACGGCGTTCGCTTCGAGCGACGGGCAACCACCCTTTCGGTTAGCGATCAAGCTGCTCAATATGGGGAGCGGCTGTGGGAGCGCGAGCCCGATCTTTGCTGTCGCCTTCGCAAGGTGGGACCGCTAAGAGAAACGCTGAAAGGGCTGCGCGCCTGGGTTACAGCCATTCGTCGTAGTCAATCGGCCGAGCGAGCGCGCACCGGCTTTGTTGAGTGGGACCGGAAATTCGGTCTCATCAAGATCAATCCACTTGCAGCCTGGTCCATGCGTGATGTCTGGCACTACATCGCAAAGCACGATGTGCCCTATAACCCACTTCACGATCAGGGCTATCCCTCTATCGGCTGCGTGCCGTGTACTACGCCAGTGCAAATTGGTGAGGTGCCACGCGCGGGACGTTGGCGCGGTACAGACAAGAGCGAATGCGGAATTCATGGAGCAGAGTAAATAGTAAATTTTGGAATGCGACGACGGGTCACTGCACT
>DASYPF010000254.1:0-9477 GCA_036006905.1 Acidobacteriota bacterium | reverse complement strand
ACCTTTGGAAAAACGGGCGACCACACAGGGTCGCCCGTACAGATCAATCAATTTTCTACAGGTTCGGGCCCACTCTCCCATTCTCCCGCTCTCCCACTCTCCCTGTCCCCCACTCTCCCACTCTAACCCTCCGCCACTCTCCCACTCTCCCGCTCCCCCACTCTCCCTCTCCCACTCTCCCCACTCCCCGCACCCTCCCTTCTCCAAATCACGGCGCTTGCGTACCTCCAGGAGAACGGTGTGTCCTCTTGCGCAAAACTTGTACTTGATTCAGGCTTTTCAAATACTCCAGCAAATCCGCCATTCCCTGGACGCTGATGGCCTGGGCCAGGTCTTCAGGCATTTGCGAGACACTGAGCGAGCGCAAATCAGCGATGTTACTTCTGAGAATAGTGTCTTCTTCGCCCAGCGCGCGGCGCAGCGTCACCGTGTTTGCAGTCTGTCTGGCTATGATTCCTGTGATCAATTTCCCGTCACGAGTCTCCACCATGTAGTCTTCATAACCGGGCGCAATATTGGCGTTGGGATTTAAAATTTGCGTCAAAATATCTTCGCGCGCGCGGTTAGCGATGGTCTTAAGGTCGGGCCCCACTTCAAATCCGATATTTCCGATCCGGTGGCACTTGCTGCAGGTCTCTTTGAAAACCTGCTGGCCACGCACACCATTACCGCGCATTTTTACAGCAGGCCGATACCTTTCCCAAAACAGCCTTCGGCTTTCATCACCTGAATCTGCGAGCAGCGCCCGGGCACGGTCACGGATTTCAGAGTCGGGAAATTTAATCAGTTGCGCTCTGCGAACACCGCCCAGCGACCAGCTTTGAACCTTTCCTTCTTTAATCGCATCAAGCAACAGGTAAATGCTCTTGCGCTCTTTGAAGAATCCGGCCAGCACCACATCCCGCACGACAGCGGTGTAGCTTCGCCACTTGTCCAGCAGGATATCGAGCACGCGTGGATCCCGCGTAGCCAGCAGAGCATTCGCCGCGGCTACTTGAAGCGGTTCGGGCTGCTGAGGGACCAGGAATTTTCCCAGGACGGGAATCGCCGAGCCGCTCAAGTCCAGCCCCAAAACGCCGAGGGCATGAATGCGCTCGTCCAATTTGCTCTGATCATTCAGAGCGGTTGCCGAGGCTCGCTGTATGATCCCGCGCAGCTCACCTGAATCTGCCAGCCGCACAACTGACGCCAATCGCAGCGCCGCGCTCCTTAAGACTGCCGGCCCTTCCAAAAGCTGCAGCAGACGACTTCGCGATTCTGGCGAGAGATCTAAACGATTTAACCCGCCGCGTTTCAATCCCTCGGCTAAGCCATCAAGGCTGGCAATGCGCCACCAATCAGCCGGACCGTGCTGGCTCACACTGGTCACGATGCGCGCGATTTCCTCGCTGTTCATTCGCGCGCCCACAATCGACGCAATGCGCCGCAGAAATTCTTCCTTTCCTTTCGCCGGAGCTTCCATGAAGTTCCGATCTGAAGTCAAAGAGTGGAACCATCGTTCCGCCGTTTGCGACGCTGAAGTCAGCACCGCGACCTGAAACCAGGAATCGTCAATATGGCGCAGAGCAATCTGATGCAGCGCGTCGAACCTAGAAGAGAATTCCGAGCCGCGCGCGCCAGCAAGCGGAACGTCATCGGAGGGCCCGCTCCCTAACGGTCGCGGCTCGGATCTTTTCGCGCTTGATGTTTTCGAAGTTCCCGCAAAAAACCCGCCCAGCGTGCAGGCGAGTTGGAATTGCACTCGCTCATCAGGATCATTTGCCATCTGCAGCAGTTTTTCAGTCACCTCCGGTTTGCTCGAGCCCTTCTCCGCTAATCGTATTGCCTGCTCGCGAATTCGCGGGTTGGCGTCGCTGAGTGCTTCCAGCACGGATGGATCGTCCAGCGCGTTGAGCCCTTCCAAGGTCCAGAGCGCATGGGCGCGTCCATAATCCGAAGAACCGCGACGCGCCAGCTCCCGCAGCTTGAGGGTGGCGGTCTTGTCCTTACGTTGCACCAAGAGTCTCTGTGCGGTGATACGCCACCAGATGTTCTTGTCGGACAGCAGCGACATCAGATCCTCGGAGCTGGCATGCCCCAAATCCAGCCGTGGCCTTCGTTTGGCAGCCTGATGCACAATCCGGTAAATGCGGCCGCGATCTGTTCCCGCGGTGAGATCCTCTTCATTCATCATTTCCGGTGGAATCCACTCCGGGTGCTCCACAAGCTTGCGATAAAAATCGACGACGTAGAGAGCGCCGTCAGGACCGGTCGTGGTAAACACCGGGCGAAACCAACTGTCAGTAGAAGCCAGAAATTCTTTTCCGATCTCTCCTCTGCGCGCAGTAAACGTCACGCCTAAAGGCGCCAGAACATCGCGGTGAACCAGGTTATGCACCGGTTCGCAAACGAAAGAAGAATGCGCGTACTCATCCGGAAAACCTCCACCTTCATAAACGGAAATACCGCAGGCCGAAGTGAAATGGCCGATTTCACTGTCATGCATGTGAAGCGGCGCCTGCGTAATGGGGAAGACGGGCGCCGCGCCGCCGTGGTCGGAAATAGACTGCATCGCCGACCGTACCGCGAGAAACGGATTAGCCGTCAGGTACTGATTTTGAATGACGACGTTGCGGATGTGATCGTTATTCCAGACAGTGAAGTGATTTCCCCACGCGTCGAATGCATTCCCGAACTGAGAGTTTCCTGCAACCGCTTCCAGCATTGGCGGGTCGAGCTTGTAACGCACGTCCATCCCTCTTGAGAAAGCATCGACTGCGGGGATTTCCGGATGATCGGGAAAGCATATCGGCATCCCCTGGTCGCCAAACTCTTTGATGTAGATCGTCGGTATTCCAAACTTTGGATAAGAGGCGTAAATCCAGTTATCGATCCCGTACTGCAGACCGTTGACGCGAAGCTGCGGGTTCAGTTTGGCAAAACCGGTCAAAACGACGCGCCTTACATCGGCCCGATTGTCTCCATCCGTGTCTGCCAGATAAAGGATATCGGGAGCACACGTCACTAGAATGCCGCCCTCCCAGGCCATGACGCCGGTGGGAAAGTGAAGATTGTCGGCAAACACTGTGCTGCGCTCAAAGCGTCCGTCACCGTCCTGATCCTCAAGCAGCTTGATCCTTCCCGTCTGCTTTCCCATCGGATAATCGGGCATTTCGACAACGAACAGCCGGCCCTGCTCGTCGAATGCCATGGCGACTGGATCTCTAACTTCCGGCTCGGCGGCCACCAGCTCGATTCGAAAACCCGGAGGGAGACGGAAACTCCGCAGCGCTTCCTGTGGAGAATAAGGCGGATGAAGCGTGCGTGTTCCGGAGAATAGGAGCAGCCACAAAGGAACTACAGCCGATAAAAACAACCAATACGAACGACCATGTCGTGCAGCGTGGGTGTCTGTGCCTTTTCGGTTCATTTGTTTTTCGAACTGCGAGTCAGCCGCGAATAGACGGCGTGCCATAAGCGCGCCCCGGAGTTTGGACATTCCAGGGCCACAGGCGCCACCCACGTCAGAGCCCGGAGCGTGAGCGACGGGTCCCGCAGATTGTCACGTGGGCGGGACCCGTCGCTTACGCTCCGGGCTCTGACATTTCGGTGAGCCACGGCAGAGAGCCCCGCACGCTTCTAGCGTGCTTCTTTCCGTGAGCAAACGAGCACGCAGGATGCGTGCGCTCCCAGGACCGCGTCCATTCGCGGCTAACTTACCGCTTTAACGGTTCCAGATCCACACGCCGGAAATAAATTTCCGCTCCTTCCGACTGTAGCAGAATCTTCCCGTCCGTCAGGCTGCAGCGCGTTCCCTTGTTGACCACCTTGCCGTTGACAATCTGCGTAATGGAATCGCCGTCGCAGATCGCTTCCAGCCGGGTCCACTGTCCTTCCGGGCTCTCGACGTCTTCTCTACCGCGAAATCCGATCCTGTCCTGCCAATCCGGATCGCGGCCGTACCAATTGATACGGCCTCCGGCGAGCTCTTTCGCCGTTCCATTCGGGTCGTAAACGGTTTCCGAGCCTCGGCCCGGCCGGACTGTCGCCGTCATCTTTGGAGCAATACGACGGCCATCTTTCTCATACCCCTGCACCAGAATGAAGTCACCGACTCCGCCTTGAATAATCTGGAATTCGATCGAGCGCATCCAGGGGCCATTGAAGTCCGCCTGATAATTTCCTTCCGGTCCCAGGCAATGTAATAACACCCCGCTGTCTTTTGTTTTGTCCTTTCGATTCGCCCATGTGAGCAGGCCCCAGCGAAACTCGGCAATCAGCCGATAATTTGCGTAGCTTTGTTTACTGATCAGGCCTCCCCAACGCTGGCCGCTGATGCGAATAGCGGGGGCGCCGTCGATCTGCTCGACCACGCTGAACACTCGATTCGGGTCATCGAATTTATCGTCCACCAGCCAGGTGTAAAAGTTGGAGAGGTCTTGGCCGTTGAAGAGATGAATGGTTTCGATGGGACTAATCGGCTGTGCTTCCTGGGCACAGACCAGCGCCACCAAAAACAGTACCGCACAACTCGGCACCAAAGATGCAAAGATCTTGCGCATGACGCGCTCCTTAGATTCGACTGAACTCTCTGCGTCACTTTGCGTTCTTTGCGTCTCTGCGGTGAGAACCCGTCAGCTCATTCACCGCAGGGACGCAAAGGACGCAAAGATAATGCAGAGAAAGCCAGCTCACAATCTCCTAACCGTATTTCAACCGAAACCACAAAAAGAATCCATAGATCGACAGCACGGTGGCTACAAAAAGAAGCCACCAGAATCGAAAGTCCTTCCAGCCACCGTATCGCCTCTGTTCTTCTTCCGGCAATAGAGAGTATCGGGGCTTCCAAATGATACTCTTCATCTGCGCCTTGTCGGGCCCCGGTGTCAGCAGCGATACCACGACCATCACCACCATGCAGAATGCCCACGCAAGCAGCGCCCGATGGAGATAGTTGTCATACGGCTGCAGCAGTTTCACATGCGGGAATAAATAATGCTCGATGAAGTAAGTAAACGGGAAACCGGCCAGGATGGTCGTCACGGCGGCTGTTCCATTGGCGCGACTCCAAAGAATCCCCAATGTGAACACAACGGCAAAAGGCGGCGCGATATAAGCAAAGACGTTCTGAATCAGCAGAAACGCAAAAGATCCTTGGAGCGAACTATAATAAAATGCCAGCATCGTCCCCGCGACCAGAGTCAGGACACCGGCATATTGTCCAAAACGCACCTGACCCGCCTCGCTTGCTTCTTTGTTCCACAGCCTCTTGTAAAGGTCCAGCGTAACAATCGTCGAGGTCGAATTGATCACTGAGGAGAGGTGCCCCATTAGTGCCGCCACCAAACCGGCCATGATCAGACCGCGAAGACCCGGCGGAATCAGATACTTGACCAGCATCGGATAGGCATGGTCGGGCCGGTCCAGTTTCGGGAATAATTTGAAAGCGACAATCCCGGGTACCACCACAAGAAGAGGCATTAAAACATGCAGGAAGCCCGCCGCAATCACGCCCATGCGCGCGTTCCATTCGCTTTTTGCCGCGAGGCAGCGCTGCACGGTATGCTGGCTGGCGCAGTTGTACCAGATGCCGACGCTGAGAAATCCGGTGAAAACGCCAGTTGCCGGAAAAAGCTTGTGAGTGGGAGGAAGGAATGCCTGGAACTTCGACGGATATTCGTGAGCCAACTGGACCAGGCCGCCCACTTTCCACAATCCGGCGACGGCCACCACAATTCCGGCGACCAGAAGCAAGATCAACTGCAGGACATCGGTCCAGGCAACCGACGTCAGGCCTCCATAGATCGTATAGGCGCCAGTGGCGGCGGCCAAAATGACAATGCTCCAGTAGATATTCCATCCGAACATGCTTTCCAGCGCTTCGCCCCCGGCAAACAGAACCGCCCCGATAAGCGAAGCTACGTAACCGATGACCAGGCAGACGGTGTACAGGTAGCGCAGCAAAGAGTTGTACCGCCGCTCCAGGAATTCCGGCATGGTGTAAAGACCTGTCCGGAAGTAGTAGGGAAGAAAAATCCAAATGAGCAGTGTATAGACGATCCAGGCGTTCCAGTGGAAATCGGCCAGCACCATGCCCACTGCATAAGCCGCGCCGACGCTGCCGATGAAGTGTTCCGTGCTGATGACTGTCGCCACCAGCGAAGCTCCCACGACATACCAGGGGAGCTTCCTTCCCGCTAAGAAATAGTCTTTGGAAGTCCTCTTTTCACGGCGCGCGACATAAAAGCCGACAAGCAGCGTGGCCACCAGGTAGGCGCCGAAAATCGCCAGGTCGTAGGCGTTCAGCCGGATTTGGGCATTCATGTCTTATTGTTATGGCCGCGAACGATTGCGGATTGCGGATTTCGGATTGCGGATTAGCGTTGTCTCCTTTGTGCCGCTAACGGGCAGTTTCTTCTCTGCCCGCGACGATTTTACGTCGACCATGAAGCGGTCAGGCTTTCTGACCGATGACTAATGACGAATGACGTTTTTGGTTGTGGCTCCGCCGCTCTGCGTCCTTAGTGGTTGAAAAGCTTTTCGCCCACGAAGAACAGAAAGTCAATGCGCGATCCGCAATCGGCAATCCGCAATCAGCAATCCGCAATCCGCAATCATTCCTGTCCATTTGCGTCCATTCAATAATAGGCTTCCACCTTAAACTGGCCCGGTCCATAAGCAAGCCGAATCAAGCCGGATCCGGGATCAAAATCCCGATGATTGGTTCCATTCACGCGGACACGACGAATCGGCGCCCTGCTCGGATGGCGAAATGAAATAATGATGTTGCGGTACTTGTCACGAGCAGGCGGCGTGATTGAAGCCGTAATGAGGTTTGCGCTCGCTTTCGATTGCACCGCAAACGACAAATTCCCAAAATAGGTGGCAGCATCTGTGATCCCAATTTCCTTCCCGCTCTGAAACCAGGCACGTGGGGCTCCTTTCAGCAGATAAATGTCGCCTGTTTCCACGTTGTTTTTCAGTTCTTCCAGCACCAGCATGGAACGGAGCATGTTGAGCGTTTCAGAATTTGCCGCCGAGTTGGGGAAGGAATAGTCGGCGCTGACAAATCCTCCCTTATGGGTGTTGTATCCGATAAACGGCGAGCCTTCGGACGCCACACAAGTGTGCTGCGTCATTCCGTAGGCGAGACGGGAGTAGAAACCCACCAGGAAGCGATCAATGTCACCGCTTCGAAGCATGAAGTTGTAATAGCCGGCGTTGTACACGTTGTTGATCCAGGCGTACGGCTGGTTGCTCTGCTTGCGCGCGCGCGTGCACCCGAGCACGAACCCGTCCATTTTCTGCAGGTAATCGGTGATCCATCGGGCAACCGCGTCATCCGGGTTGAAGAAGTTGTAGTTCAGCTCCATGTCAGCCCAGTAATGATAGTACGTCCCCTGGACGCGTCCCAGCGCCAGGTCGTCGTAAGGCTCAGGGCCGTAACCCGGTGTTTCGCGGAAATAGAGAGTCTGAAGCTCGACAAACGGAGGACGATCCATCATGCGAATTGCGCTGCGTTCCATCACATCTAATATTGTCTTGCGGAATGTCTGCGCTTCCTGGATGTAGCGTTTGCCCCTGGGAACGTCCACACCGCTTCGCACCAGAAACTCTCCAAAATCCTGGAGCCCCTGGCAGTTGGTAATGTCATGCGCCACCACGTACATCGGGCTCTTGTCGCCCAGATCATCGGCAGCAGGAAGACTTGGAGGAAGCAGTCCCCAGTGCAACGGCCGCGCCCCGTTCACCTCCACCATGGTCGACCGGCGATCTGCGATGATTTCGTCGGCCACGCGGAATAATTCGTCCTTGTGGGAATTGAAAACGTCTAGCTTTCGCGTCAGCCGGTAATTTTCAAAGAGGTGATGCAGCGCGACGGCGCGGCGGTTCTGATACTTTCTCGCTGCTTTGTCCGGGTCGAGACTGACAGGCATGCAAAATCGGAGCAGCGCGTGAGAATAATCTGCAAACCCGTAAAGGGCAAAAACATTGCCGCCCCCTCCGTTCTCCACCGGGTAATAGTTGTCGTTGTAGCGAAGGCCCGAGCCGTAAGTAAAGCGCGGGCCGTCGGCCAAGAGAAAATTCTGAAGCACCAGGGCACGCCAGACATTGTTGATGCGCAGTTCGGGCACTTGAATGTTTATTGCGGCCGACAAGCGATCAGACCAGAATTTACGCACTCGCCGGTAAGTGGACTCAAAGATTTCACGGTCCACTGCCTTCACCTGATGCGCGGAGTCGGGCAGGTAAGGAATTTTGAAATACACCATCTTCCTTTGGTTTGGCTTTAAGTCAAATCTATGAGTCAGCCGCTGGTGCGCCTCGTCAAACTGCGCCTGCGGGCCGCTATGCGTCAGCAGCAAAGCGCCTGATGGGTCAAGCAGTTGCTGACCCGACGCTTTTACCCGGCCGCCATCAATGAGGATTAGATCCTCATGAAGCTCGGCCGTGCGGGATGAGTCCGAAATGTTGGTGATTTGAAAACTCACATAAGCGATATCGCCGATGCTTTCTCCTTCCGATTTGTCAGCGAACGCCAACTCTCCGTAGGTGACTCCGTTGGATTCATAGCGAGCCGTGATAATCGGCAGATAACCCTCCTGGTAACCGATACGAGAATAGCGTTCTCCATACTTACCGAACATCTCGGCCGATGGTCCGACACGGAACAAAACATTGGTGTTCTCAGCTAACGGTTGGATATTCGCCGTGAGCTTTCCTTTTCGCAAGTGCGCAGAAACAGCGCCATTCCACCAGATGACGAATTCATCGTCAGACCCATCCGTTGCCGGCGCCTCGCGTTGCGGATCGGAGTAAGACCCGAGGATGGTTCGATCCAGAATCTTTCCAGGATAATAAGAAAGCAGCGCGTGGTAAGAGGGCTCGCCTGCCTGCAGAACTTTTCGGGCGAGAGGATCATCCTTGCCGGTCATCATTATGTCTTCCCAGCGGCGCCCGCGTTCCATCGCTTCCTGTTCCGCAGGCTTAAAGACCGCATCTTTGGCCCAGCCATCCGTGACGGTCAGATATTTCTGTTTGAGAGCGGCGGCCTGTGCCTGATCGTTGATGATGCCATCCTCCCCAGAACGCGGGACCGGAGAAGCATCGAAAGGAGAAGACAAAACCAGCGCGGCCAGAACCGCGGCGCAAAGCGAAGCGAATTTGATCATTTATGCACAATCTTACCGCGAAGGTAGTGGAGCCGCCAGGGAACATTTCTGGGGACGTGTTGGCCAGATCCGCGCCAAGCCCCTCCGCTTGCTCACCCGAGTTATGCACAAGCTTTTTTGTCGCGAGAAGAAAAGCCGCGCAGCGGTGCAGAGAATTGTAGCCGAGGCCGTGAGGCCTCGGTCAGGAGTCGCCGGACAGGTGAAGCCGCGTAGCGGCGACAGAATTCGATTTCCGAAGTGACATTCCTGTGATTGATTGTGTACTTGCACATCAAAAACAGTCTGTCGCCGCTACGCGGCTCGTCATTTTCGGGGACAGCTGACC